>DATLTH010000531.1:0-2983 GCA_035533695.1 Allostellaceae bacterium
GTCGCGGTGACGATCACCGCCCGCACCGCCGAGACATTGGAAGAGACCGCGGCCGCTATCCGCCGCGAAACGGGCGCCACGGTGACGGCGGTGGCCGGCGACATCACCACCGAGGCCGGGCGCGCCGCGGCCCTTGCGGCCTGCCCCGAGCCCGACATCCTCGTCAACAACGCCGGCGGGCCGCCGCACGGCGACTTCCGCGACTGGGGGGTCGAAGACTGGCAGAAGGCGGTCAACGGCAACATGATCACCCCGATCATGCTGATCAAGGCGACGGTCGACGGCATGTGCGCGCGCAAATTCGGGCGCATCGTCAACATCACCTCGAGCTCGGTGAAGTCGCCGATCGCGATCCTCGGCATGAGCAACGGCGCGCGCGCCGGGCTGACCGGGTTCGTCGCCGGCCTCGCGCGCCAGGTGGCGCGCCACAACGTGACGATCAACGGCCTCCTGCCCGGTCCTTTTCTGACCGACCGGCTGCGCTCGGGCATCGAGTTCGAGGCGCGCCGCCAGAACGTCTCGTTCGAGGAGATGCTGGCGCGGCGCTCCGCCACCAACCCGACCGGCCGGGTCGGCGATCCCGCCGAGTTCGGCAATGCCTGCGCTTTTCTGTGCGCCGCCTCGTCGGGCTTCATCGTCGGCCAGAACCTGCTGCTCGACGGCGGTGCCTTCAATTCGACGATGGGGTAATCGCCATTCGGCCGCCAGGCGCTCGATCCCAAAAAAACCGCATCCAGCGCGAATAAATGGCCTAAAATCCGCATCTTCCGGCGGGTGAGGCGGGCGGCGATGCGACAGCGGTTCGACAGGGTCGGGAGGAGGGCCCGGTGGAAGCGAGTTCTGGTGTGGCTCGCCCTTCTGGTATGGCTGGCACTTCCGTCCGCGACCAGCCGGGCAGCAGATGCACCGCCGGCGTCCGGCGCGACGGCACCGGCGATGGACAGCGCGATGCGTTCCGCCGGCTGGCTCGAGCATGCCGCGATGCAGCTGGAAGACGAGGCGACGGCAGATGTGCGGATGATGCCCGACGCGCCGGCGGCACTGGCGCGGGAATGGCGGTCGTTTGATCGTGACGGTTCCGCCCTCGGTGCGCTGGTCGCCTTCGGATGGGTGGCGCTCGCCGCCGCCATCGCGATCGGCGCGGAAAAGGCGGTCGCCGAGGGGCTCGGCCGCGGTCTGCGCCGTGCGATGCGAACCCGGCTTTCCGGACCCACGCTCGGCGGCCTGCTGCTGCTGCTGATCTACGACTTGTTCGGTCTGGCGGTTTTTGCCGGTGTTTTCATTTATAGCCGCCACTGGCTGATGCCGCTTGGCGTCACCCTGACCCTCGTATTGTTTTCGGCGAATGTGCTGATCCGCTGGCGCATCGCGGCTTTGGTCATCGGCGTCGTGCTGCGCCCGAGCGACCCTATTGCCCGGCTGATCGATCTCCCCGATGACGAGGCGCGCCGCCTCGCACGGTTCCTGTCCGCTTCCATCCTGGCGGTCGTCGCACTGATCGGCGTCGGGCGGATGGGTCTCGACGACGTGGATGGCGGCGCCCCGCACATCATAGGTCTGATCATCGCCGTCCTCGTATGCGGCATCTATGCCCTGATCGTCTATCGGGCGCGCGCGGCGGCGGAAGCCTTTATCCGCGGCCACCGCAATAGCGGCGTCATCGCGGCCGTGCGCTCCGCGGTCGCGCGTGCCTGGCTGCCGATCGGGATGACCGGGGTCGTCGGGCTGATGGTGTTTTTCGTGTTCGGGTTGTCGCTCGGGCTGCTGTCATATTTTCACGCGGTCATGACGACGCTCGCCGTGCTGTTCGTGCTGCTCGTTCTGGGCAGACTGGCCGAGCGGACGTGGCACGACGCCGATCCGGCGATTGTCGTTCGGGCCGACGGGGATGCCGGCCTAGTGTCGCGCACCCTGCACCGGTTTTTGCGGGCGGTCGTGCTGTTTGTCGCCGCGATGACGCTGGTGTGGGTGTGGATCGATGCGATCGAGCTGCCCGTCGCGCAGGCGGCTCGAGCGAGGCAGTCTGGATGGTCGGCATTGGTAACGCTGTTTGTTGCCTACCTCGTCTGGGAGCTGGGTCGGCTGGCGATCGAGCAGCATTTGCAGGATGTCGGGCGGGGCCCGCGGCTGCCGGGCGCCGATGCGGAGGAGGAATTGACGCCCGGCTCGCGGCTCCAGACCATCCTGCCGATGCTGCGTGCGGCGTTCGGGGTGGTGATCGCCGTGCTGGCATCGCTGATCGTGCTGTCGCGCCTCGGGGTCGACACCGCGCCTTTGATCGCCGGCGCCGGCGTGTTCGGCCTGGCGATCTCGTTCGGCTCGCAGTCGCTGGTGCGCGACATCATCTCGGGCCTCTTTTACATGTGGGACGACGCGTTCCGGGTCGGCGAATACATCGATACCGGGCGGCTCAAGGGCAGCGTCGAGGCGCTCGGGATGCGCTCGGTCAAGCTGCGCCATCATAACGGACCGCTGCACACGATCCCCTACGGCCAGCTCGGCGCGGTTACCAATCAAAGCCGCGATTTCGCGACGATCAAATTCAATCTGCGGCTCGAGCCGGGGACCGACATCGAACTGGTGCGCAAGACGGCCAAGCGCATCGGTCTCGACATGCAAGAGGAGCCCGAGATCGCCGCCGAAGTTCTGGTGCCGTTGAAGATGCAGGGGATTGCCGAAGTCGCGGATACCGCGGTCGTCTTCCGGTTCAAGTTCACCGCCCGGCCGGTCAAGCCGAGCTGGGTGCAGCGCGAATACCTGAAGCGGATGTATCAGGGGTTCGCCGAGAAGGGGATCCGCTTCGCCTCCGGCGCCTTGACGTTGCAGACCGTCGGACCGCCGCAGGAAGGCCCCTCGCGCGGCGCGATTGGCTTGCCCGCGCCGGGCGCGCGGCTCGACGAACTGGCGGCCGCCGTCAATCGCCCGGCCGCCGCGCAGGCGCAGACCGCCTGACGTGATCGGGCAAGGCAAGGGGCTCACGGAG
>DATLTH010000532.1:0-2433 GCA_035533695.1 Allostellaceae bacterium
GAACGTCTTCAGACCGGAGGGGATGGTGCGGACGCCGAATCCTCGGAGCTCGCTATCCCATAGGAAGGCTTGCCCCTTTTCCGGAGGCGCGAGGGCATCGACGGCCCGTTTCGTCAGCTTGCTCATGGTCAGCTCGCCATCTGCTCGTATTCTGCTTACACTACCACGTCGGCCGCAGAATGTAAGCACCCTGTAAGCAGATGGAATGGCAAAGTGGGCGGCGGACGGATACGGTTGGGAGTCGTCCGATATGAGAATACGCGATATTTCAATTAATTAGCGTAGTGTGGCGGGCAATGGGATGGCCTAGCGTAGCCCGATAATGACCTTGCCAAGGTTGGGGTCGAGGGTTCGAATCCCTTCGCCCGCTCCAGATTTCCTCAGGAAAATCAAAGACTTCGAAGCGGCCCTCCGGGGCCGCTTTTGCTTCCAAGGCCCTGGCGACAGCAATTTGGAAGCTCAGCGGAAGCACCGCGTAGAAAGTCGGCGGCGGCGGAATCGTAGGCTCGGCGGTTCCGGACGCACCCACACGCCAGCCATCAGGCGCTGAGGCAGGACGCTTGACGCTCGATCAAACCCCCGCCGTTGATCTATAAAGTCCTACACTTTCTAGAATCGCAGTGGATGGCATGGCCCTGAGCCTGAAGGACCCCGAGACCGACCACCTCGCCCGTGCGCTGGCGGCGCTGACCGGCGAGACGCTCACGGAGGCGATCCGCAGGGCGCTGGCCGAGCGGCTGGAGCGCGAGCGGATCCGACGAGGCCATCCGGGCGGCCTCGCTGGCCGGATCCGCGAGATCGGCGAGCAGTGCGCCGCGCTGCCTGAGGTGTCCCCACTTGCTACGGATGCTCCACCCGGGCGTGATGCAGCCGGGATGTGGCGCTGATGGTGGTCGATGGGTCGGCGCTGCTCGCCGTCCTGCTCCGGGCACCGGATGCCGCCCGATTCGATGCCGCCCTCGCCGACGCGTCAGTTCGTCTGATCTCGGCGGTGACCCGGGTGGAGGTCGCCTGCGTCATCGAGAGCCGCAAAGGCGCGCCCGGCCGGGCGGTCCTGGAACGGCTGCTGCGCGAAGGCGACTTCGAGACCGCCGCGGTCACACCGCAGCAGGCGGACCTCGCCGCTGATGCGTTCGGCCGCTTCGGCACGAACCGGCAGTCTGCCCAACTGACTCTGGGCGACTGCTTTGCCTACGCCCTGGCCCAGACCGTGGGCCTGCCCCTGCTGTTCAGAGACGCGCGGTTCCGGCAGACGGATGTCACTGCCGCCCTGCCACCCGCATAGAGCGTTCGATGGCCCGCGCGAAAGCCGTAACGCTTGAAGCCCTCGCCGCCCTCGGCGCCGAGGCGCTGGCCGAGGTGCTGGTCGCGCACGCCGCGACCGATCCGGTCCTGCGCAAGAAGCTCGGCATGCTGCTCGCCGGCACCGAGGGGCCGGGCAAGCTGGCGGCCGAGATCGACAAGCGGATCAAGACCATCGGCCGCTCTCGCTCCTTCGTAGATTGGGAGAAGCGCAAGCCGCTGGTGCATGAACTCGACCATCTGCGGGTGACGATCGCGACCCGGCTGGCCCGGCAGGACGCACCACGGGCGATCGAGCTGCTGTGGGACTTCATCGGCATTGCGGACGCGGTGATGGAGCGCGTCGGCGACGGCATCGGCGAGGTGGAAGACGTGTTCGGCGCCGCGATGGCGGATCTCGGCCGACTGTCGGCCGCGCAGCCGCCGGGTGATGCGAAGGCGCTGGCCCGACGGGTGCTCGCTTACTGCGAGCGCGACGGCTTCGGCGCGACCGGCGCGCTGATCCGGCACATGTCCGAGGCGCTGGGCGCCGGCGGACGCGCGGAAATCCGCAACAAGACCAAGGCGGCACTGAAAACTGCGCCGCGATCGTCCGGCCCGCAGGACTGGCGCGCGGATGCGAAGCGTCGCCATCTCGCCTTTCGCCTGGCGCTGCTCGCCGATCTCGAGACCGACGCCGACGCCTTCATCGCCGCCATTCGCGCCGGCGGGTTGGAGAGCACGCACGCGCTGGGGGTGCCGAGCGCCTGATCGCGGCAAACCGGCCGGCCGAGGCGCTGGACTGGCTCGATAAGCCGCGGCGGCGCGTTGAGGACGAGGGCGATGATGGCACCGACACCGATCTGCGGATCGCCGCGCTTGAGGCGCTGGAGCGCAGGGACGAGGCGCAAGCGGTCCGCTGGCGGCATTTCGAGCGATTCCTGAGCGCCGGGCATCTGCGGGCCTATCTGAAGCGCCTCCCGGATTTCGAGGATTTCGAGGCGGAGCAGAAGGCGCTGGACGTTGCCGCCGCGCACAAGCAGGCTGTGTCAATCGGCATCCAAAAAGGGCTCTGACGCAATCCTGGTGCAGATGATTCCGACTTCGTTATGGCGCTCCAAGCAGCCTGGCACGCAGCAGGTCCAGCTTGGC
>DATLTH010000533.1:0-2280 GCA_035533695.1 Allostellaceae bacterium
GGTGCAGAACGGCATCGATGCGCATGAACGCCTGATCCCGATCCTCGGACGCGACGCGGTGATGGGGGGCACCGCCTTTGTCACCGGCTCGATCGTCCGGCCCGGAATCGTGCGGCAGACCGGCACCTATTTCCAGATGACTTTCGGCGAACTCGACCGCCATCCGCGGGCGCGCGGCGAGCGGCTGCGCGCCCTGTGCGAGGCGGCGGGGATCGAGGGCATCCTCAGCCCCGACATCCGGGTGCCGCTGTGGCAGAAATTTCTGGTGCTGGTGCCGCTCGCCAATGTCAACGCGCTGACCCGCGTGCCGCTCGGCCGCTACCGCGCGGACCCGGACACCTGGGCATTGGCCGAAGCCAGCCTGCGCGAGACCGAGGCGGTGGGCCGCGCCGAGCGGGTGCCGTTGCCGGCCGACGCACTCGATCATGCGCTGGCAATGCTGCGCTCGATGCCCGACCACCACATGACCTCGATGGGCAACGATCTGCTGCGCGGCAACCGCCTCGAACTGCCGTGGTTCGCCGGCAAGGTCGGCGAACTCGGCCGCCGCCACGCCATCCCGACCCCGGTCAACGATTTTGTCTACGCCGCGCTGAAACTGCACGCGGGCGGCGCGCCGGCTACTTGAGGCTGAACGCAACGCCGTCGTCGAGGGGGATGACCGGGCGCGGCAGGCGGGTCCATTCGAAGCGGCCCAGCATCGGCGAGGTGAGGCCCGGCAGGTCGACTTCGACGATCTGCTCGGGCCCGAAAAACTCGTCGAAGCCGCCGCGGAAATGGCCGCGCGATTTGACCGCAACCGCGCGCGCCTTCCGGATGTCGAACCCCATCATCTCGAAGAAGATCGGGTCGGCGCATTGCACGCGGTGCGAGATCACGACCACCGTCAAGCCGCCGATCGCCAATGCCGCGCACGGCCCGAGCGCCAGGCGCAATCCGGCGTAGATGCCGCGCCGGCCGACGCAATTGCCGTCGGTCAGGGCGGCGACCCGCGCCGGCGCGCTCCAGGTCTCGGAGAATTTCGTCGTCTCGTCGCGGTTGAAGCGCGCCGCGAAATTGTAGTGCAGCCCATGGCGGTGCGCCTCGGCGGCAAGCGGCGGGTCGTAGATGACGCCGAACAGGGCGCCGGTGACGCCCGCTTCGGCGAAGGCGCGCAGCAGATACATCGTGTTGCCGCGCCCGCCGCCGCCCGGATTGTCGGCGACATCGGCAAAGCATAGCGCCGGCAACGCCGGGTCGCGCGCCGCCGCGAGCGCCTTCTGCACGGCGTCGTCGGGCGCGCTCAGATGGGCGTAGAAGCGGGTGCGCTGCGCCCAGCCGTACTGCGCGATCTCGCGGGCCAGCGCATCGGCGGACGGGCGATTGTCGCCGCGCGCGGTGACGATGACGCTGAGGCCGTTCTTGGCGGTGTCGGCATAGGCGAAGCCGCCCATCACCGAGACATTCATGATCGCCGGGCGCAATTCCTCCTGGCGGCGCTGGCCGAGTTCGATCATCTCGGCATAGGGGCCGGCGGCGGTCAGCATCGTCACGGTCGGCGGCACGATCGGCAGACGCACGCGCACCCGCGCGGTCTTCGTCCCGGCCAGCAGTTCGCGCAATGCCGCCGCCGCCTCGATGCCGCGCTCGCGCATGTCGAGATGCGGGTTGGTGCGGTAGCCGATAAAGGCGTCGATCAGGTCGACCATGCGGTCGGAGACATTGGCGTGCAGGTCGAAGGTCGCGACGATCGGCACGTCCGGGCCGACGATCCGGCGCAGCCGCTCGAACATGACGCCCTCGGGGTCGTCCTCCTCGGTGGTGATCGCGGCGCCGTGGGCGCAGAAATAGACGCCGTCGACCGGCAACGCCGCGGTCAGAAGCCGCTCCATCGTGTCGAGCAGCTCGGTGAAGAACGCATGCTCGACCGGACCGTTCGGCTCGCTCATCGCCAGCGCGATGCCGACCGGCTGCCACGGCCCGGCCCTATCCATCGCCGCGATAAAGCCGGGCGTCTCGGGCAGCATCGTCGGCGTCGCGCCGCGCGCCTCCTCGATGATGGCGTCGCCTTCGAGATAGGTGCGGGCGACGAAATGCGCCTTTGTCGCCGGCGGCGCAAACTTGTTGCACTCGATCGAGAAGCCGAGAACGGCAATCCGCGGGACGACGGGAGAAGGCATGACGGAATGACCCTGCGATTGGCGGTGCGATCGAAGTATAATGCGCCATGTTGCTGAGCGGACAGCCGATGCATATCGATTTCGCCACCGAGCCCAGCCGTTACCGCCATTGGCGCCTGGA
>DATLTH010000534.1:0-7412 GCA_035533695.1 Allostellaceae bacterium
TCATAACCGACCCCCCATCATATTGCGGCGATCTGATTGGCTCCGGTGCGCGCACCGCTGCTCGCGCGCCGGCTGAATGGTGCTTTAGCTGCTTACCCTATGGTATGCTAGCTATCGCCCCGATAGGGGTAAAGATCAAAAGAAGGTAAAAATCGGGTCGGCCGAAACCACCCTTTCTGTCGGCGCGACGCGCGACGGCGCAGGTTTTTTAGAGGATCGGCCGCATTGCTTCGGACGGCATAACCGCCCATCTCTCGCCGGAGGCGAACAGGCGGTGCGGGATGATTGCGCCAGGCACGGGCGAGCGGCCGGACCGGTGGACCGCGGTAATGCGCGGCTTTCGCGAGCGCTGCCCGCGGTGCGGTGAGGGCCGCCTCTACCGTTCGTACCTCAAGCTGTCGCAGGTCTGCGTGCATTGCGGCGAGGTGCTCGGCGACATCCGCGCCGATGACGGGCCGGCCTGGTTGACGATCCTCGTCGTCGGCCACCTGACGGTTCCGTTTTTCCTGATTGCGGTGCGCTTCGACGCACCGTCATGGGTCATCTTTGGCGTTCTGGTGCCGGCGACGGTCGCGCTGACCGCCATCCTGCTGCCGCGCCTCAAGGGCGTCTTTGCTTCCCTCCTGTGGTCGCTCGACATGCGCAGCGGGTCGCCCGGCTAGGGAACGCCACCACCAAAGGGCGCCAGGATGAAGAGGCTCCGCTCGGCGATCACCAAAGAAGGCCTCAGCCGCACCCCTCACCGCGCCTTTATGCGCGCGATGGGGCTCGACGACGAGGCGATCGCGAAGCCGATGGTCGGCGTCGTCAGCATGAAGGGCGAGCAGACGCCGTGCAACATGACGCACGGCTTTCAGGTCGACGCCGCCAAGGAAGGCATCGCCGATGCCGGCGGCACGCCGCGCGAGTTCACGACGATCTCGGTCTCCGACGGCATCAGCATGAACCACGAGGGCATGAAGTTCTCGCTGGTCTCGCGCGAGTTGATCGCCGATTCGATCGAAGCGGTGGTCCACGGCCTTGCCTATGACGGGCTGGTCGGCTTCGGCGGCTGCGACAAGACGCTGCCGGGCGTGATGATGGCGATGGTGCGCTGCAACGTGCCGGCGGTCTTCGTCTATGGCGGCGCCGCGCTGCCCGGCCGCTTCGCCGGACGCGACGTGACGATCCTCGATTCCTACGAGGGGGTCGGTGCGGTGCTGACCGGCAGGATGGAGGCGGCGGCGCTGGCCAAACTCGAGCGCGCCTGCCTGCCGACAATCGGCGCCTGCGCCGGCCAGTTCACCGCCAACACGATGGCGATGGTGTCGGAAGCCCTCGGCCTCAGCGTGCCCAACGTGTCGATGGTGCCGGGCGTTTTTGCCGAGCGCGTCGCCCATGCAAGGCACGCCGGCGTGTTGGCGATGCGGGCGATCGAGCGCGGCGGGCCGCTGCCGCGCGACATCGTGACCCGGCAGGCGCTCGACAATGCCTGCGCGATCGTTGCCGCCACCGGCGGCTCGACCAATGCCGCTCTGCATATTCCGGCGATCGCGCACGAGGCCGGCATCCGCTTCGACCTCGACGATCTGGCCCGGGTCTTTGCGCGCACCCCGGTCATCGCCGATCTGCGGCCGGGCGGCCGCTTCACGGCCAAGGATGTCTACGATATCGGCGGCACCGCGGTGATCCTGCGCGCCCTCATTGAATCCGGCCATATCGACGGCAGTTGCCTGACCGTCACCGGCATGACAATGGCCGAGACCTACGGCTCGGCGGCGATGCCGGACGGCGCCGTCGTGCGCCCGGCTGCGGCGCCGCTGTCGCCCGATGGCGGGCTGGCGGTGCTGAAGGGCAATCTCTGCCCCGACGGCGCCCTGATCAAGGTCGCCGGGCTGAACGTGCTGGTTCACGAGGGGCCAGCCCGGGTGTTCGACAGCGAGCAGGACTGCGCCCGCGCGGTCGAAGCCCGCGCCTACGAGGCGGGCGACGTACTGATCATCCGCAACGAAGGCCCGGTGGGCGGGCCCGGCATGCAGGAAATGCTCGGGGTCACCGCGCTGATCTACGGCCAGCAGATGGGCGACAAGGTGGCGCTGGTCACCGACGGGCGGTTTTCCGGCGCGACCCGCGGCATGTGCATCGGCCATGTCGCGCCCGAAGCGGCCATCGGCGGGCCGCTCGCGCTGGTGCGCGACGGCGACCTTGTGCGCATCGACGTGACGGAGCGCCGGATGGACGTCTTGGTCGATGGAGCGGAACTCGACGCTCGCCGCGCCGCCTGGCGGCCATCCCCGCCACGCCACCGCGCCGGGCTGCTCGGCAAATACGCGCGGCAGGTCGGGCAGGCCAATCGCGGCGCGGTCACCCACGAAGGCGGCGCCGAGTGGCCCTGGGTTCGACGGGCCCGCCCAGCCTCAGTAGTTCCGGCTCGTCCGAAAGCCGGCGATGACCCAGCGCACCCCGAACGCGGCAGCGGCGATGAGCACCGGGCCGAGCACGACATAAGTCAATAGCGGGAGCGGCGGCGGGTGATTTTCCGCCGACGGCGACTGGAGAGTGTAGGCGCAGGTCCAGTACACAAACCACAACAGCCAAAGGCTTACGCTAAGTCGTGGGAAACCTCGGTTGCTCATAGGCGCAACATAGCATCGCGCCGCCGTTCTGGCGCATACTCAGCAACCGGGGAGATGCCGTTGAGCGATATCAAGGCTTGGGCGAGGCGGACCTCACGGCCGAGATCGGCGTCGCGCCGGGGACGCGGCCGGGGATCGTGATCCGGTCTGCGGTGCGGCGCGATGACCCAGAGAGTTGAGGACAACTAGCGGTTGGCGTATCGTCCGCGCGCGCTGGGGGGAGATTGCCGTGTTGTCGTACCGTTGCGCGGAAAAAGGCTCGCATGGGCTCGCGACGGCGGCCACGATCGCGGCTATCGCCATGCTCGGCGGCTGCGGGACGATCCACTGGACCGCGGCTCAGGCGCTGGCGCCCGATGAAACTGCGGTCGAAATCGCCCGCGGCCATCCCGTCGCGCCGGCCGCCGCCCAAATCCTCGCCAGCGCCCCGGCCGGGGCGCGGCTCGACTATCCGTTCAACGGCCGCACGGTCTCCTTCGTGCTCGGCGGAACCTACCGGTCGGGGGCGCAATTGCCGTGCCGGACCGGGCGAATGGACAATCTCGGCGCCGGCCCGGTCAGCACGCCGACCGTTTACGCGTTCTGCAACAGCAATGGCGAGTGGTACGAAATGAACCCGGTGGTGGTGAGCGGGTATTGAGGAAAAGGGGCGATCGTGCAGCAGTCGAGCGGACCGGAGGGGATGCGATTATCAGACGGGCGATCATTCCGGTCGTCGGCGCCCTGATGCGTTCTCCGCGCCGGACACCGGGGGCGACATGAAACAGTGGCTTATCGCGACCGCCGTGCTGGCCCTGTGGGCGGCTCCGGTGCTGGCGCAAAATCTTCAGGACACTCAGGCGCCCGTACCGATCGGCGGCAGCGATACGCGCGGCCTGCCCAGCCGCGCCCTGTTGCCGCCGATGTTCGGCGCCAGCCTGTTCACTGGCGCCAACATCAGCGTCCAGTCCGGAACGCCGGCGGCGGCACCGGGCGGCGCGGCGTCAATCGGCGGGACAACGAACCAGACTGGCGCTGGCGGCGCCGCCGCCAGCCAACTGCAGCAAGCCGCAACTCTGTTGTCGCAAGGGCAGGCTTCCGGCGCTTCGCTGGCGCAAGGTTTGGCGGCGATCGCCGGTCAAGGAGCATCATCGACCATTCCGGCGACTACGGTGCAGCCGCCGGGAGGGTTGACGGCGTACGATCCGAGCCACGTGTTGGCTCCGGGCGACGTCGTCCAGATCCATATCTACGGCGCAACCACCCTCGATCAGCAGGCCACCGTCGACAGCAATGGCGACATATTTCTGCCGAGCATCGGCCCGGTGCATGTCGCCGGCGTCACCGCAGGCTCGCTGCAGAGTGCCGTCGCGGCCGCGGTGGCGTCGGTTTACCACTCGGACGCCGATGTATACGTGACCCTGGCGACCGCGGTGCCGGTCGACGTATTTGTCACGGGCGCGGTGGTTGCGCCCGGCGAATACGCCAAACCCTCGACCGCGAGCATCATCACCTATTTGCAGGCGGCCGGCGGCATCGACCCGAACCGCGGCAGCTATCGCAACATCCAGGTGCTGCACGACGGACGCAAGGTCGAGAGCTTTGACCTCTATGATTTTCTGCTGCACGGGCGGCTGCCGAATTACCGGCTTCGCGAGCGCGACACGATCCTCGTCGGGGCGCAGGGTCCCTCGGTGGCCGCGGAAGGCGACGTCAGCGGCGTGTTTCGCTACGAGCTGAGCCATGCCGCAACCGGCGGGCAGCTTACCGCGCTGGCGCGGCCCTATGCGGATGCGACCCGCATCACCCTCGTCGGCATGCGCAACGGCAGGCCGGAGTCGTTCTCCTATCCGCTGCGCGCATTCAGCCAGATACCGATCGAGAACGGCGACATCGTCACCTATACGCCGGACGTGCCGACCAATGTGATGACCGTCAGCCTCGACGGCCGGATCGACGGGCCCAGCCAGTTCGTCGTCACCCGCGAGGCGACCCTCTTCGACGTGTTGCCCTACATTCCGATCGATCCCTATTTTGCCGATATCTCCTCGGTTTACGTGCGCCGCGTCAGTGTCGCGCAGGCCCAGTTGAAGGCGATCCAGGATGCCATGCAGCGGCTCAAGGCTGCTGTCGTCACCTCGCCGACGATTACCGCCGAACAGGCCCAGATGCAGCAGCAGGAAGCCCAAGTCGTCTTTCAATTCGGGCAGCAGTTGACCAATGTGCAGCCGGAAGGGCGCCTCGTTGTCGCGCACGGCGGCCGGCTGGAGAACGTGCGGCTCGAAGACGGCGATGTGATCGTCATTCCCTCACGCACCGATCTCGTGCTGGTCAGCGGCGAGGTGAGGGTGCCGCAAGCGGTGGTCTGGGTGCAGGGAGCCAATCTCGATCATTACATCAATGCGGCCGGCGGCTTCACCGAACGAGCGAACGAGTCGGACCTGCTGGTGGTCCGGCCAAGCGGCGAGACGCTGGTCGGCTCTGATCAGCCGGTGCGGGCGGGCGACCGCATCATCGTCCTGCCGGCTCCAAGCAACTGGACGCTGCCGTTCATCAAGGACGTCAGCCAGATCCTTTACCAGGTCGCGGTCACCACCGGCGTCGCGCTTGGGCTCAAACTCTAGCGCGGTTGCCGCCGCGCCGGCAGTGTTCGGCACCTCTTTGGCAGGGCGCGCCGCCGGCGTCGCGACGGCGGCGCTGCGACCCGTGCGTCGTCGGCTTGCCAGCCATAATGTGGCCATCGTATATTGTTAACGGTTGTTCGGCCTCAGCTTAATCGCTGAAGCGCACGCTGGCCGAGCGACGGGAAGAGGGTTATGACCGACATTGACGAGGCGATCGCCGCGCTCCGTGCCGGGGCCTACAACCTGTTTTCTGCGCGACGAGCCGCCCGAGGAGGCAACGGCGTGGCTGGAGACCGCTCTCGGCAGCGCACCCGCGGACCCGATCGCGATTTATCTGGAGGCGAACTGCCGCTTCACCCGGGCGATTACCGGGCAGCAGAATGTGCGCGTCATCGCGCGCATCATCTTGACGATGCCGTGCGCTTTTACACTCAGGGACCAGGCTCGTGAAACTGCGAAGTTTTAGCCGCCCGCGCATTTTTGTACGCACCGATCACCCGGTGCCCGCGGCGAACCCTGCCACCGCGACGCTGGTCGGCACCGGCACACGGCTCGTTCCGACCGTCTATGAAGGCGTCCGGGCACAGCGGCGGCGACGCAATGTCGCGATGGCGTGGTGCGTTCTGCTGCCGACAGTCATGGCCGCGGCATATTTCTGGCTGATTGCGAGCGATCGCTACATCTCCGATACGCAGATGGTGCTGAAGGATCAGGCGGGTGCGCCCAGCCTCGCGAGCTTGGGCGCCGCCGCGGGCGGCGCGGGCGGCGCATCCTCGCTGTTGTCGCTGGTCGGGATGGGGGCCGGCGCCGGCTCGGGCGCGTCCGATGACAGCGCTATCGTCGTCAGCTATCTGCAGTCGCCCCAGGCCATAGACGCGCTCGACCGGAAGATCGGGCTGCGGAAGATGTGGAGCAACAGCTCGATCGACTATGTGTCCCGGTTATCGTCCGACGCTTCGATCGAAGACCTCCAGAAGTACTACGCAAAGCACGTTAGCGTGACCTCGGATCCGTTGGACCCCGTGATCGAACTGCAAGTGGAGGCCTTTCGCCCTCAGGACGCGCAGCTGATCGCGACAACGCTGGTATCGCTCGCGCAGGCGAAACTGAACACCACCTATCAGGGGATGCGGCAGGATGCGCTCGGCTTTGCGCGCTCCGAGGTCGCCCGGGCGCAGAAGGAATTGGCAAGCATCGACGACAAGCTCAGGGATTTTCGCAATCAGCATGGCGAAATCGATCCGGCCGCGGCGGCACAGGGGGTCGGGGGCGTGACCGTCGGGCTGTTCGCGCAGCTCCAGAGCGCCGAGGCGCAATTGCGGATGACCCAGTCCTATGCCCGGGACAAAGCGCCGGCGGTAAAGGCGCTGAAGACCCAGATCGCGGCCTTGCGCAGCCAGATCGCGCGCACCCGCGGCATGCTGGCGGGGGGCCAAGACAAAAAGACCTATTCCGATTTGCTGGCGACCTATCAGCATTTGTTGACCGACCAGACCTTAGCGCAGGGCGCCTACGAGTCGGCAGTGGCGTTCCTGGCGTCGAGGCGGGCCGCTCTGGCGCACCAGCAGACGTATCTGATCGATTTTCTCGCGCCGACGTTGCCGCAGGATGCGCTCGAGCCGCACAGTAGCAGCGATGTCGCGATCGTCTTTTTTGCGAGCGCGCTGCTATGGTTGACCGGCAGCCTCGTCGCTTCGGCATTGCGTGAACATGCGCGCGGATAATGTGCCCGGCGTGGTGCGGTTTCGACCATGATGCCACCGGCCGGTTCTCGGCCGTCCGCGCGCTGCCCGGCCGACCCCTGCGGCGCCGAGTTTTGAGCGACCGGGCGAGGATGGTAGCCTCGCTCGGCTAACGCGCCACGGGTCGGGAGAAAATCGATGGACGTCGTCGAAACTGAAGAACACGGGCAGATCCTCGTCGTCCGGATGAACCGGCCCGAGCGCCTCAACGCCCTCAACCACGAAATGCGATCCCGCCTCGCCGAGACCTGGAGCGAATTCCGCCGCAGCGACCGGTTCGAGGTGGCGATCTTCACCGGCGCGGGGCGCGGGTTTTGCGCCGGCGAGGACATGAAGGAGTCGCTGGCCAACAACATGCCCGGCGGGCGGCGCCCGGAGACCCCGGACCCGTTCATGTCGGGCGAATTGGAAAAGCCGGTGATTGCTGCGGTCAACGGCTATGCGATGGGCGG
>DATLTH010000535.1:0-3148 GCA_035533695.1 Allostellaceae bacterium
GCGGGACGCGTGCTGGATCGCGCGATCGTTGCATTGCGCCGCGGCGAGCCGGTGCTCCTGACTGGCCGCGGTCCGGCCCTTCTCGCGATCGCCGCCGAGTTCGTCAACGACGACAATCTGGCGCGGTTGCGCGCGGTGGCGAGCCGGCCGTTGCGCATGGTGCTGACCCGGCGCCGCGCGGTGGCGCTCGGCCTGGCGCGGCGCGAAACCGACACCGGGATGCTGTCCGGCGCCGTATCGATCACCCTGCCGCCCGAACTGTCCGCCGCCGTCATCCGCAACCTTGCCGATCCGGCCGCTTCCCTCGGCGCCGAGCCGCCCGGCCGGGGTCCCGAACCCAAGGCCGCCGAGGGCGGCGAACTCGCCGCCGTCGCGCTCGCCAAGCTCGCGGCATTATTGCCCGCCGCGCTGGTCCTGCCGCTGGTGCCGGCCGAGGCGGCTTTGGCGCGCCGGCGCACCGATGTCGCGGTTGTCGCAACCGAAGAAGTGCTGACCCGCCGCGCCGCGGTCGCCGGTCTGACCCGCGTCGCCGAGGCGCGGGTGCCGCTGACCGACGCCGAAGATGCGCGGCTCGTCGCGTTTCGCCCCGGCGACGGCGGGAGCGAGCACCTCGCGATCCTGATCGGCACGCCGGACCCGGCGTCGCCGGTGCTGGTGCGGCTGCATTCGGCCTGCTTTACCGGCGACGTCTTGTCGAGTCTCAGATGCGATTGCGGCGACCAGTTGCGCGGCGCGATCGCGGCGATCGCCGAGGCGGGCGGCGGGGCCTTGCTCTATCTCGCCCAGGAAGGCCGCGGCATCGGCCTTGTCAACAAATTGCGCGCCTATCAGCTGCAGGACGCCGGCTTCGACACATTGGACGCCAACGAGCAGCTGGGCTTCGACGCCGACGAGCGGGTCTACCTGCCCGCCGCCGAGATGTTGCGCCAGCTCGGCTTCCTCACCGTGCGCCTGTTGACCAACAACCCCGACAAGGTCGCCGCCTTGCAGCGCTACGGCATCAAGATCGCCGAGCGGGTGCCGCACGTCTTCCCGGCCAACGGCCACAACGAGCGCTACCTGCGCACCAAGGCCACCCGCAGCGGGCATTTGCTGTAGGGCCGCCTTAGCCGGCCGCCGCGTCTCCCATTGTCGCGATCGGCCGCCTGGCGCCGAAAATCGCGGTGCCGACGCGGACGTGAGTCGCGCCGAAGCGGATCGCGGTCTCGAAATCGGCGCTCATCCCCATGCTGAGCTTTTGCAGGCCGTTGCGCCGCGCGATCTCGCGCAAAAGTGCGAAATGCAGGGCCGGTTCCTCGTGCTCGGGCGGGATGCACATCAGCCCCTCGATCCTGAGTCCGAGCCGGTCGCGGCAATCGCCGATGAACGCGTCCGCCGCCTCGGGGAACACCCCGGCCTTCTGCTTTTCCTCGCCGGTGTTAACCTCGATGAAGCACGGCAGCTGCCGGCCCGTTTTTGCCATCTCGCGAGCCAATGCCTCGGCGAGGTGCGGCCGGTCGACGGTCTCGATCACGTCGAAATGCGCGACGGCATCGCGCACCTTGTTGGTCTGCAAGGGGCCGATCAGGTGCAGCGTGAAGTCGGGGAATTCATCGCGCAATGCCGGGAATTTGCCGAGTGCTTCCTGCACCCGGTTCTCGCCGAAGACGCGCTGGCCGGCGCGCAGCGCCGCGCGCACCGCCTCGATCGGCTGCGTCTTGCTGACCGCGACCAGGCTCACCTGATCGGGCGGCCGGCCGGCGGCGCGCGCAGCGGCCTCGATGCGGCCGCGAACCGAGGCCAGATTGGCGCCGATGACCTCCGACAATGCCGCCTCTTCCATAACCGCTCCATTCCTGGCACAAGGCTGGCCATCGGGCGCCGGCTCGCGTGGGTCGCACGTGGGTCGCGGCGCCAGGGGTTGTGTCATGTCCGCTCGTTATTACGGCCTTTTGCTCGGGCTCGCCGCAAGTCTTTCATTGCCGCTCGCCGGTTGCAGCTCCTCGCCCCCGCCGAATGCTGCCGGCGGCGCGGCGGCTACGCAGCAGGCGACGGCGCGCGACACCGACGACAGCGACGCGACGCTGTGGACCGTGCTGGGCCTCGCCAAACGCGAGTCCGCGCGCAATCCCGGGCCGCAAACCGGCGCCTCGGTCAGCCCGGAACTGTGGCAGGCCTCGCAGGACACGCTTAAATTTGCCGGGATCAGCGCCGAAGATTCGGTGACCGGGCTGTTGATGACCAAATGGTACTCGCCGCCCGGCAAGCCCGATGAGCGGTTGCGGGTCAGCGTCTTCATTCTGTCGCGCGTGCTGCGCTCGGATTCGCTTGCTGTGACCGTCGAGCGCGAGGTTCGCGCGCCATCCGGGCAGTGGCAAAAAACCCCGGTGGCGCGCGATGTCGCCGACGGTCTCGACAACGCCATTCTGCTCCGCGCGCGCCAGATACACGCCGAGAATTATCGCAATACGGTGTACAAATAGCGGCCGTTTGCCCCAACAGGGCAGCGCGCCGCTGCGGGAAAAGGCATGTCGCGTTACAATCATCGGGAGAGTGAAGAGAAGTGGCAGCGCCTGTGGCGCGAGCGCGGCTGCTTTGAATCGCAGGAGGACCCGTCCCGGCCGAAATATTATGTTCTCGAAATGTTTCCGTACCCGTCGGGCAAACTGCACGTCGGTCATGTCCGCAACTACACGATGGGCGATCTCGTCGCCCGCTACCGGCGCGCGCAAGGTTTCAACGTGCTGCACCCGATGGGCTGGGACGCGTTCGGGCTGCCGGCCGAGAATGCGGCGATCGCCGGCAACGCCCACCCGGCGACCTGGACCAGCGAGAACATCAC
The DNA here is from genome assembly GCA_035533695.1 of Allostellaceae bacterium. Classification (GTDB taxonomy): domain Bacteria; phylum Pseudomonadota; class Alphaproteobacteria; order ATCC43930; family CGMCC-115725; genus DATARH01. Next base: position 2,822 of record DATLTH010000535.1, read on the forward strand.
GGCGATGCGCGGCCAGTTGCAGCGCATGGGCTTTGCCTATGACTGGTCGCGCGAGATCGCGACCTGCCACCCCGAATATTACCCTCACGAACAGAAGATGTTTCTCGACTTCCTGGCGGCCGATCTTGCCTACCGCAAGGAATCGTGGGTCAACTGGGACCCCGTAGAGAATACCGTGCTGGCCAACGAGCAGGTCATCGACGGGCGCGGCTGGCGCTCCGGCGCGGTCGTCGAGAAGCGCCTCCTGGCGCAGTGGAACCTGCGCATCACCGCGTTCAGCGACGAATTGCTCGCGGCCCTGAAAACGCTCGACCGCTGGCCGGAGCG
>DATLTH010000536.1:0-2492 GCA_035533695.1 Allostellaceae bacterium
ACGCCGTTCGCGATGCCGCTGTCGCCGCGGGTCAGCTGACCCGGTTCTCGTGGCCCGCCCAGAGCGGCTCGCGCAGTTGCGCCTTCAGCACCTTGCCGGCGCCGGAGAGCGGCAGCGGGGTGTGGCGGATCTCGATGCTGCGCGGGCACTTATAGCCGGCGATCAGGGTGCGGCAATGGGCGATCACCTGTTCCGCGGTCAGTGCCCGTCCGCTGACGGGAACGACGACGGCATGGACCGCCTCGCCCCAGCGCTCGTCGGGGATGCCGATGACGGCGACCTCGGCGACGCCGTCCAAGGTTGAGATAGCGCTCTCGACCTCGGCGGAATAGACGTTCTCGCCGCCGGTGATGATCATGTCCTTGAGGCGGTCGACGACGTAGACATAGCCGTCCGCGTCCATATAGCCGCCGTCGCCCGAGTGGTACCATTCGCCGCGCAACGCCGTGCGCGTGACCTCGGGCTGGTTCCAGTATCCCAGCATGACGTTTGGCCCGCGCACCTGAATTTCGCCGACCGTGCCGCGCGGCACCTCGCTGTCGTCGAGGTCGGCAATGCGAACCTCGACCAGCAGCCCCGGCCGGCCGCAGCTTTTGAGGCGCTCGCCTTCCGGCTCGGGATCGAGCTCCATCGCGGTCACCAAGGGCGCCGCCTCAGTCATGCCGTAGACGTGCAGAAAGCGCACGCCGGGCAGCGCGGCGACAGCCTTGCTCAGGACGGCCTCGGGCATCGGCGAGGCGCCGTAGGGGATGACGCGCAGCGAGGAGGTGTCGTAGTCCCTGATGCCGCTGTAGCTCGCCAGCGCATTGATCATCGTCGGCACCAGAAGCGTGTTGGTGGCGCGGTAGCGGGCGACCGCCGCGAGCAGGTCGGCGGGATCGAAGCGCGGGATGAAGACATGCACGCCGCCGACCATCGTAACCGCGAAGGTCGAGGCGCCGTCGGCGAGGTGGAACATCGGCGGCGCGTGCACGTAGATGCTGTCCGCGCGATAGCCGACCACCGGGATGATCATCGCGGCGTTGGCGATCAGGTTCTGATGGGTCAGCATGACGCCCTTGGAGCGGCCGGTCGTGCCGCCGGTATAGAAAATGCCGGCGACATCATCGCTGACGATATCGTCGAGGACGGCCGGCTCGCCCAGCAGCGCTTCGAACGGCCGCATGCCGGCGGGGGTGGGTCCCTCGCCGAGGTGGACGATCTCGCCGACCGCGGCGAGCGAGGCGAGCTGCCCCGGCAGGGCGGCGAACGCATCGTCGACGAACAGCATCTTGGCGCCGCTGTCCTCGAGGATGTAGGCGATTTCCGGCGGCGCCAGGCGGGTGTTGACCGGCACGACGATGGCGCCGAGCGCCGGGGCGGCAAACATCAGTTCGAAATAGCGGTCGTTGTTGAGCGAAACGATCGCGACGCGATCGCCCTTGGCCAGCCCGAGGCGGCGCAGACCGCCGGCGATGCGCAAGATGCGCTCCCTGGTCTCGGCCCAGCTATGCCGGCGCTCGCCGCAGATCGTCGCGGTAGCGGACGGAGCGATCGTCGCGGCACGGTTCAGGCCCTGGGTCAGGTCCATACGACGCCCTCCTGCCCTCCTTTATCCGCCGCCAAAAAACGCCCGCGACGCCTCATACCCTCCCGTCATGGCCGGGCTTGACCCGGCCATCCCCGGGTTGCGTGAGATCCGCGGGTCGAGCCCGCGGATGACGGCGAGAAATACCCTCAGGCCGCTTCGGGCGGTCCCTTCAGCTCGACCGTATTGCCGTCGGGGTCGGTGATGTAGATCGACGAGCCGTAGCCCTCGGCGCCGTAGCGGCGCCGCACCTCGCCGGCATCGATGCCGTGGCGCTTCAGGTGAGCGGTCACGGCCGGCACGTCCATCGCCTCGATGCGCACCGCAAAATGATCCATGTTGCGGCCCGCGTCCTCGTCTTCGGAGCGCGGCACGAGGTCGATCATCGCGGCGCCGGCGCGCAGTTGCACCAGCCCCAACTCGGCAAGCCGGCGCTCGACATGCAGCCCCAGCACCTGCTCGTAGAATTCGATCGAGCGGTCGATATCGGCGACGCGCAAGACCACGTGGTCGAGACCTTTGACCCGCAGCGCGGCATCGCTGCGGCCTACAACGGTTGCATCATCCGGCATGGCAGGCTCCTGCGTTAATGCGGCGCCTTGGCGCGCCGCTTGTGATGCGCTGCATAGTAGGTATGGCGCTCCTCCGCGGTCAGGACGCCGTTATGGTCGGCATCCATCCGCTCGAAGCGCTTCTCGGCGTTGCGCTTCGCGCGTTCGATATAGTCGTTGCGCGTGATGTCGCCGCCCCTCCGGTACGCGGCGCTCGGCGCCGGACTTGCCGCCGCCGGGGCGGCTTCCGGCGCGGGGCTTGGGGTCACCGGCGCAGCTGGCGACTGCGCCATCGCAACCGCGGGGCAAAACACGGCAAGCAGGCTCACAACGTAGAGGGCGCGCATGTGCAGGCTCCGACGATGGGTGACGGC
>DATLTH010000537.1:0-7272 GCA_035533695.1 Allostellaceae bacterium
TCTCGACCGCGAAATCCTCGTTGACGGTGCCGATGACCTGGTTTTCCGGTTCGAGCACGACCTGGTAGTCGGCATTGTCGGGGATCGTGCCGCCCGAGGTCAGTGCGGTGATCCGGGCGCCGCGCCTTCCGCGCAACATGCCGTTGACCGCGTCGTGGTGGACGAGGGCGCCGCGCCGGCCGCGCCGCGTGCTGAAGCCGTCGGCGAGCATCTGCACGAGCCCGGCAAAATCGGCGCGCGGCAGGTCGCGGTAGGGCGATGCCCGGCGATACAGCGCGTAGAGCGCCTCCTCGCCCCATTCGGCGGCGGCGGTCTCGGCGACGATCTGCTGCGCCAAGACGTCGAGCGGGCGCTCGGGGATCGCGATATGGTCGAGTTCGCCGCGCGCGACGCTGTCGAGAAGCGCGGCGCATTCGACCAGTTCGTCGCGCGACAATGGAACGAGGCGGCCTTTCGGGGTGCCGTCGACGGCATGGCCCGAGCGCCCGACCCGCTGCAAAAAGGCGGCGATCGAGCGCGGCGAGCCGAGCTGGCAGACCAGATCAACTTCGCCGATGTCGATGCCGAGTTCGAGCGAGGCGGTGGCGACCAGCGCCTTCAGCGCGCCGCCCTTCAGCCGCTGTTCGGCATCGAGCCGGCGTTCCTTGGCGAGGCTGCCGTGATGCGCGGCGACGTGCTCGTCGCCAAGCCGGATCGACAGCTGGCGGGTCACCCGCTCGACCATGCGGCGGGTGTTGACGAACACCAGCGTCGTGCGATGCGCCTGGATCAGCTGCGCGAGGCGCTCGTAGACCTCCTCCCACACCTCGCCCGACATCACCGCCTCGAGCGGTGAGGACGGCAATTCGAGCGCCAGATCGCGGTGCCGGCGGTGGCCGGTGTCGATGATCGTGCAAGCCCCCACCCTGCCCTCCCCCGCTTGCGGGGGAGGGTTGGGGTGGGGGTCGGCGCCGACCAGGAATTGCGCCACCGCCGCGATCGGTTTCTGGGTCGCCGACAGGCCGATCCGCTGCAGATTGCGGCCGCACAGCGCGTCGAGCCGTTCGAGGGTTAGCGCGAGGTGCGCGCCGCGCTTGCTCGCCGCCACCGCGTGAATCTCGTCGACGATGACGGTGCGGGCCGGACGCAGCATCGCGCGGCCCGATTCGGAGCCGAGCAGGATGTACAGCGATTCCGGCGTCGTCACGAGGATGTGCGGCGGCGAGCGGTGCATCCGCGCGCGCTCGGCCGGCGGGGTGTCGCCGGTGCGCACCCAGGTGCGGATCGCAACCTCGGGCAATCCGCGCGCCTGCAATTCCGCCGCGATCCCGGACAGCGGCCGTTCGAGATTGCGCTGGATGTCGTTCGACAAGGCCTTCAGCGGCGAGACGTAGATCACCTGCGTCTCGTCCTGCAGCCCGCCGGCGATCGCCTGGCATACCAGCCCGTCGATCGCGGCGAGAAAGGCGGCCAATGTCTTGCCCGAGCCGGTCGGCGCGGCGATCAGCACGGCGCGGCCCTGTTTGATCGCCGGCCAGGCTTCTGCCTGCGCCGCGGTCGGGCCGGAGAAGTTATCCGCGAACCAGGCGGCGACCGCCGGGTGAAACAGCGAAGCGAGGTTCATCGACCGAAGCGGGGATGAGCACGACAGGCTCATTATGGGGCGTCCGTCCCCGCGGCTCAACCGACGGCGCGATGGGGGAGCGGTTCACTCCCGACCAGGGCGGCCCGCGCAACGCTCGCGTCTCTGTCGCACGATAGAGCGGGCTGCCGGCCTCAGCCCAGAAACATCCGGCGACATTGCGTCTAGACTAGCGGCTCGCCATGGTGACGGCGCCGGCCGGCACGACCGAGCAGGCGACGCCTTTGCGATGCAATTCGGCACAAACCGCCCGCGCCGCCTTTGCCGTGAAGTGGGTCAGGCGGGTCCGATAGAGCCTGATCTTGTCGTGCCTGGTTGGCGCGAGAACCTGAGGCGGCTTGCCGCGCAGGCTCGCCAGGGCGGCAACGTGATGGGCGGCGCGTTCTGCCGTCGTCTCGTTGCGGAAGGCACCGATCTGGATCGCCCAGTCCTCGCCCTCGCTGCGCGCCTCACGCGCCATCGGAGCCGCCTCGGCCCGGGAAACCGGGGCCAGATGCCGCAGCGCGTTCCTGGCGATGTTCCCGAGGGAGCGGGCTGTCGAACGGGTTGCAACTTTGGCCTCCGGGGCGGCGTTCGGCGGGGCAGCGGCGGCAGTAGCGACCGGGGCCCTTGCCGTGAGCGGCGCCGCGGCCGCGACCATCATCGTGGCAGGCCGACCGGCCAGCTCGGCGAACCCCTGGTCGAGCAGCGAGGCCATCTGCAGGTCGCGGCTGTGCCATGTGCGCCCGCCCATGATCACCCCGATCAGGCGATGCCCATTACGTACCGCCGAGGCCGCGAGGTTGAACCCGGAAGCGTTGATAAATCCGGTCTTGATGCCGTCGGCGCCCGGATACCAGTCGAGCAGATGATTGTGGCCGCGCACAATCTCGCCGTGAAAGTCGAATTCGCGGGTCGAGAAATAGCGGTACTCGCGGGGAAACCGGTGATAGAGCGCCAGCGCCAGCCGCGCGACATCGCGCGCCGTCGTGCGTTGGCCGGGGTTGGGCAGCCCCGAGGCGTTTTGATACCAGGTGTGGTCCATGCCCAGCTGGCGCGCCTTCAAGGTCATGGTGCGCGCGAAATTGGCTTCGGTGCCGCCCAGCCCCTCGGCCAGCACGGAGGCGGCGTCGTTGGCCGATTTGGTGACGATCCCGAGGATCAAATCATGCACCGACACCGAATCGCCCGGGGTCAGCCCGAGCTTCGTCGGCTGTCGGCTCGCCGCCTCGGGAGAAACATAAAACCGCTGATCGAGCGTAATGCGCCCCTGGTTGAGCGCCTCGAACGTCAGATAGAGCGTCATCATCTTGGTGAGCGAGGCCGGATAGGTCAGCGCATCGGCGTTCTGCTCGCCCAATACCTGCCCGGTCTCGGCGTCGAGCAGGATCCATTCGAAGATCGGACCCGCAGCCGCCGCGTGCCGGGAGGCGTAATGCCATTGGTGCGCCGCCGCGGGAAACGATCCGAGCAGGCCCATCGCGATGACCGCGATGGCGCCCATCGGCCCGAACAATCGCCGACGCGGCGCCAAGGCACCCGACGCCCTTTGTTGTTTCGACATCCCCACTCGTCCCCCTTACGCCACCCCGATAAATGCGCGGCAGCCCCGCGGCCCCGTATTCACCACCGACAACGTAGAAAAAAGTTGAACGGATGTCAAAGAGCCGACGTGATGTTGCCCAAATGCCACCGCGCGTTACCGGCGATCGGCGTCCCTCAACTGGGGCTCTTCCAAGGCGGTGCGCGGCTCACGGGGGGCTTGACCAGCCGACTGCTTGCCTGTGCTCGCACGCAGCCTCGGCGGCGCTGCGCTCCTTTGGCGGGTCCCCGGCGATCGCCGAATCGATTTTGGCGATATCGCGATCCGCCATTTGCCTCTTTGTTGTGCGTCGCAACATGACAGGCTTGATCCTATATCTGCCGACCGCTATCTTTCGATTGTGCACTGCACTATTGCCTGCAGCGGCTGATCGAGGAACGACGATGATGAGCGATGCAAAGCCGAAGCGCACCGCGCGTGATGCCGGGCGGCGCGAAATTGATCCGGATGACGCGGTTCCGAAGGTGGTCGCCCCGGCAGTGGTCGCCCCGGCAGTGGTCGCCCCGGCAGTGGCCGCCCCGGCAGTGGCCGCCCCGGTAATTGACCCGCCGGCACCGGCCCGGCCGCCAGCCGTCGCGCCTCCAGCCGTCGCCCAGCCATCCGTTACCCTGCCAGCCGTCGCGCCGCCATCGGTAGCCCTGCCCGAAGCGGCGCCGGAGGCGGCCCCGCTGAAGCCCGCTCTGATCGCCGAAGCGATGGCTGAGGCGGTGTTGCCGATATCCGAGGCAGCAGTGGAGGCAGCAGTGGAGGCAGCAGTGGAGGCAGCAGTGGAGGCGGCGGTGGTGTCGGTCGATGATGCCTGGACCGCTCTGAGCGACGTGCAAACCGCCCTCGTCCGCGGCTTCGAGCAGATCGCCGCCGAAATGTCGGGCATGACCCGTTCGGGGATTGCCGCGGCGTCGGAGGCGGCCCTCGCCCTGCTGGCCGCCAGGACCGTCAGCGAAGCCGCCGAGATCAACGCCGGTCTCGCCCGGCGCGGCGTCGACGCGATGATCGACGGCGGGGCCAGACTGTCCGAGATCGGCGTCGCGGCGCTGGCCGAGGCGTCGCGGCCGATGCTGTGGCAATTCGGCGGGTTCGCCATCGCCGCCCGGCGATAGCGCGAGGCTGCCGCCCCAAGGGCGGGCGCTTGTTTCTTCCGGGTACGGCCGAGGCGCAGCAACGCCCGGCGCTGCGCTGCTGCTCGACCCCTGCCCCAAGATCAGGGCCACCGGCGACGCCCAGCGCCTCGGCATGGCGGTCGCGCTGGTCAGCGACGCGACCCTCAAGCGACTGCTGGACCGCCAGGCCGGGTACAGCGAGCGGCAGACCGAACGGGCAACCGCGGCCGGCCGCGGTCCGGCGCACACCGCCGAGCCCCGCTTGACGCCCTGAGTGCGCGGGGGTCTTGTTGTCCCGAAATATCGCATCCACCTCAGGCTCCGGCATGGCGACCTTCGACATCGACGATTCCGGTCCGACTTCGCGGATTTACTTCTCGCAGCGGCTGCGCCTGCATTATGTCGATTGGGGCAACCCGACGGCGCCACCCTTGCTGCTGCTGCATGGCGGGCGCGACCATTGCCGCAACTGGGATTGGGTCGCCGCCGCGCTGCGCCGCGATTGGCATGTCCTGGCGCCCGATTTGCGCGGCCACGGCGACAGCCAGTGGTCGCCCGACGGCAGCTACTCGACCGCCGCCTATGTCTACGACCTCGCCCAGCTGATCCATCAGCAGGAATTGGCGCCGGTGACGATCGTCGCGCATTCCCTGGGCGGCCACATCGCGATCCGCTACAGCGGGGTCTACCCCGACAACGTGCGCCGGCTGGTCGCGATCGAGGGCCTTGGCCCATCGCCGCGGCAGATGGCGGCCCGCTCGGCCATCCCGATCGCCGATCGCATGCAGAAATGGGTCGACGAACAGCGCGCGCTGTCGGGACGGCTGCCGCGGCGCTACGCGACGATCGAAGACGCCTTCAAGCGCATGCAGGAGGCCAACGGCCACCTGTCGCCCGAGCAGGCGCGCCACCTGACAACGCACGGGGTCAACCAGAACGAAGACGGGACCTACAGCTGGAAATTCGACAATTACGTGCGCGCCGACTCGCCCTACGGCATGTCGCAGAGCGAGATCGAGCAATTATGGGGCCGCATCCTCTCCCCGACCCTGCTCGTCTACGGCAAGGAAAGCTGGGCGAGAAATCCCGAGAGTGACGGCCGCATGCGGCATTTCCAGAACGCCCGCGTCGTGACGGTCGAGGGCGCCGGGCATTGGGTTCATCACGACAAGCTCGAGGTATTCCTCGGCTTGCTGCGCGATTTTCTCTGACATTCGCCCGTGCTGTTCCGCCGGCGACATGGCCAGCCGCGTCCGAGCCGCTCGCGCGGGCTTCTTCATCTCCTCGGGCCGGGGCTGATCACCGGCGCCTCGGACGACGATCCGAGCGGCATCGCCACCTATTCGCAGGCGCCGGGACGCCGATTGAAATGAATTCGCGTTACGCCCGCTTGCGGCGCTTCGGGGCTGCCGCTGGCGCCGCTTCCGCCGGGGCCACCGCCGGGCGGGGAGCCTTGCCGCGGCCGCCCTCGACCGGCAGCAAGAGGCTGCGCTGGCCACTGGGCGCGGCGGCCTTGCGGGCGCGCGCCGCCGGTTTTGCCGGAGCGGGTTCCGCCAGCGCCGGGGCCGGGGCCGCGCGAGCTGCGGCGCGGCGCGGCGCGCTCGATGGCGTTGATGCCCCTTCCTCTTGGGCAAGGCTGCGCTTCAATGCGTCCATCAGATTGATCACCTGGGCCGGCCGGCGCTCGGGCTCCTGCGGCGGCAAGGTGCCGGCGAGCTTCTCGTCGATCGGCGCGCGCAATGCGGTCTGGTAATGGTCGACGAACCGGCTCGAATCGAACTTCCGGGTCTTGCGCTCTATGATCTGGTCCATGATCGCCAGCTGGTCGTCGTCGACCGCGGCCTCGGCGATCGGGCGGAAATAGTCCTCGGGCTTCCTGATTTCGTCGGCGTAGCGCAGCGAATTGCCGAGGAGCCCGGTGCCGAGCGGGCGGATCGCGATGACCCGCTCCTGGCCGTTGATGACGAGCTGGCCGACCGCGATCTTGCCGGTTTTGCGCAAGGCCTCGCGGATCACCCGATAGCCCTCTTCGGCAACCCCGCCGTCGGGCACCAGGTAATAGGGCGAATCGAAATAGATCGGGTCGATGTCGTCGACGAATTCGACGATGTCGATCGTGTCGGTGGTTTCGAGCCGCAGCCGCTTGATGTCGTCGGGGTCGACCGTGACATAACGGCCCTTTTCGTATTCGTAGCCCTTGACGATGTCGTCGCGCTCGACCGGCCCCAATCCGGGCACGATCAATTGCTGCCGCACGCGCTCGCCCGACGGTTCGTGGATCTGGTGAAACCGGACGCGCTCGCGCTCGCTCGTCGCGGTGTAGAGGCGCACCGCGATCGTCACCAGCGAGAGCTTCAGGTAGCCTGTCCAATACGGTCTTGCCGGGGCCGCCATCGCGATAGCTCCATCTTTACGCTAATCCAACGATAACGCCGGAACGGCGGTTCCGCCACCCGAACCTGCTTGTTCCACAGGCGCTTATGCCGCGGCCTAATTCCCGCCGGCGAAAATCGGGAAGATCACCCGGTCGCCCGGCCGGATGCCGAGCCGGGAAGCGGTGCCGCCGTTCAGCTCGATCGCCGCGCGCACCGGCGCCGCCGCGGAAATGGTGGCGAGCGATTCGGGCACCGCGCGTTCCTGGATATTGACGATGCGGCCGCGCGCATCGACGAACAGCATGTCGAGCGGGATCAGCGTGTTCTTCATCCACATCGTCGCCATCGTCGGCGTCTTGAAGTCGAACAGCATGCCGGCATCGGCCGCGAGGCTGCGGCGGAACATCAGCCCCTGCTCGAGCTGCGCCGGCGTGGTGGCAACCTCGACCGTGAATTTGTGCGGTCCGCTCGCGTCGACGATGGTCAGCTCGGCGGTCGGAAACTCAGCGAGTTGCGCGCGGGCGAGCGTCGCCGGGGCGGCGAGCAGCAGCGACAACAGCAACAGCAGGAAAGGGCGGGCGAACATCGCGGTCA
>DATLTH010000538.1:0-2279 GCA_035533695.1 Allostellaceae bacterium
GAGGCCGACCATCAGATAGATCAGGATGGCGATCGCTATGACCGAGAGCAGGCCGGTCGCGATCAGCCCTTGATAGAGCGCCTGCATGATGCTGTTACCGGCGCCCAGCTTGACAAAAAACGTGCCGATCACCGAGGTGAGGATGCACACGGCGCCGATCGCCAATGGCAGGACCAGCAGCTGTTCGCGCACCGGCCCGGTAAAGAAGATCGCCGCCAACAGCATCGTCGCGACGATCGTCACGACATAGGTCTCGAACAGATCGGCCGCCATGCCGGCGCAGTCGCCGACATTGTCGCCGACATTGTCGGCGATGACCGCCGGGTTTCGCGGATCGTCCTCGGGAATGCCGGCCTCGACCTTGCCGACGAGATCGGCCCCGACATCGGCGCCCTTGGTGAAGATGCCGCCGCCCAAGCGGGCGAAGATCGAGATCAGCGAAGCCCCGAAGCCGAGCGCGACCATCGGCTCCAATACCGGGCGCAGATCGTCGCCCGGAAATATCCCGCGCAGGGTGAAATAATAGCAGCCGGCGCCGAGCAGTCCCAATCCGACGACCAGCATGCCGGTCACCGCGCCGGCCTTGAAGGCGATGTCGAGCCCGGCCGCGAGCCCGCTGCGCGCCGCCTGCGCGGTGCGCACATTGGCGCGCACCGACACGTTCATGCCGATATACCCGGTCGCGCCGGACAGCACCGCGCCGATCAGATAGCCGAGCGCCACCCAGAACCCGAGGGTGACCCACAGGATGACGAGGATCACCACCCCGGCGATCGCAATCGTCCGGTATTGGCGGTTCAGATAGGCGTTGGCGCCGACCTGCACCGCGCCCGAGATCTCCTGCATGCGGGCATTGCCGGCATCCGCTGCCAGAACGCGGCGGCTCGTCAGCAGACCGTAAGCCAGCGCCAGCAGACCGCCGGCGATGACGAGAATGTAGGCCGGGGCCATCGCTCGGGTTCCCTCGTGACGTTCGCAAAAAAAACCTGCCGCAACCGCGCGCCCTGCGCGGCGGGGCAGGTCAGAGCCGCGGCACCATGCCAGATGACGCCTTTTCAGGCAACTACTGGATCGGTTGAAACCGGGTCACGGCGCGGCATAACGCGGCGCGGGCGCCGGCATCTGTCGGCGCCACCACAGCACCGCGCCCGCCAGCTCAGAAATGCGTGTATCCGGCAGCCGCTACCGGGACGACCCGGCCCAACGCATCGACCAGACGGACGCCCGCGCCGCTCTCTACCCTGCCGATCACAGTGAGCCGTAGAGGCAGTACGGCCGAAATGGATTCGATCCCCTGATCGGCTTCTGGCGGGGCGGTGAACAGCAATTCATAATCGTCGCCGCCCGTGGCGAGAGAAGCGGGCTGCACCTGTCCTTCGGCAACAATGATCCCCGCCGCCGCCGATAGCGGCAATGACGGCAAATCTACCGTCGCGCCGACCCGCGAGACCTCGCAGATATGTCCCAGATCGGCGAGCAGCCCGTCGGACACATCGCACATCGCATGCGCGATGCGGGCAAGACGCGGTCCCAGCGCCGTGCGCGGCTCGGGCAATTGAAATCGCCTCGCCAGTGCAGCGCGATACTCGACTGCCAGATCGGGATACTCGCCGCGCAACACCTTGAGGCCGAGAAACGCATCGCCGATCGTGCCGCTGACCCAGATGCGGTCGCCCGCCCGCGCGCCGCTCCGGCGGATCTCGGCCCCCGCCGCGACCTCGCCGATTGCGGTCAATGACAAGACCGCCGGGCCGGTGGTCGCGACCGAGTCGCCGCCCAGCAGGTCGACGCCGAACAGAAGCTGGTCTTCGGCGAGGCCTTCGGCAAAGCGCTCGACCCAGTCGTCGCCGAGCGAGGCCGGCAAGGCCATGGTCAGCAGGTAATGCAGGGGCCGGGCGCCCATCGCGGCGAGATCGGACAGGTTGACGCGCAGCAGCTTGCGGGCAACAAGATCGGGCGGGTCGTCGGGCAGGTAGTGCACCCCGGCGACGATCGCGTCGACGGTGACCACCAGAACGTGCCCTGGAGCGCAGTCGACGAGCGCCGCATCATCCTTGAGGCCGAGCCCGCCCGGCCCGGCGAGCGGCGCGAAGAACCGCGCGATCCGCCCGAATTCGCCGAGCCGGCGCTCACTCATCCCTATTCGTCACCCGCGGGCTTGACCCGCGGGTCTCCGTCGCAGCCCGGCGGATTGCCGGGTCAAGCCCGGCAATGACGATGGAGAGGCGCATAGGCATCACAGATCGGCGCCGCGCAGGGCGCGCGCCAGGCGGTCGAGA
>DATLTH010000539.1:0-3179 GCA_035533695.1 Allostellaceae bacterium
CGAGCGGTAGCCGGCCTTGATCTTCTGTTCGTTGCCGATGTTGTTGGTCAAGGGGCCGGCGAGGCCGATGGTCGGATCGCGCTGCATCGGGCGGATCAGGTCGCGCACCCAGCCGTGGGTCACGACCGTGTCGTTGTTCAATAGGATGACGTACTCGCCCCGCGCGACGCGCAGCCCGGCATTGTTGCCGCCGGCGAAGCCCAGATTGGTGTCGTTGAGGACGATCTTGATGCGGTCGTCCTGATCGGCCAGCGCCTGGAGCCTGTCCCGCGTCTGATCGGACGAGGCGTTGTCGACGACGATGATTTCGAGGTTCGGATAGTCGCTCCAGCGGCGCACCGATGCCAGGCACGCCTGCGTGTACTCCCAGTTGTTGTAGGCCAGGATGATGACCGAGACCGGCGGGACGCCGCCCTCGATCGCCTCGGCGAGAAGCTGCACCCGGCTCGGCCAGGTGTGCTGGCTTGCCCATTCGCGCCGCCGCGCCCGCAACACCGGGGTGTCTTCGGCCAGCGCTTCGGCGATGCGCGCGCTGAACGAGCGCAAATCGTCGGCGATGTACACCAGATCGGTGGCTTCGATGACCTCAGGCATCGGCGCCGCGACCACCGGCTTCCCCGCCGCCATATACTCATAGAGCTTGACCGGGTTGGTGCAGCGGATCAGCTCGTTGATCTTGAACGGGATGAGCGCGACATCGAACTGGCTCAGCAGCGTCGGCAGGTCGCGGTACGGCCGCTCGCCGTAGAAGCGGACGTTCGGCAAGGCCGCCGCGCGCGAGGTGTCGCAGCCGCTGGTGCGGCCGATCAGCCGGAAATCCCAATCCGGCCGCGCCGTGGCGCAGGCCTCGATCCAGCCGATGTTGAACCAGTCGGCGATCGCGCCGAAATAGCCGATGACCGGCCGCTCCCCGCCCGGCCGATCCCCGACTGGCCGATCGGTAAATCCCTGGGCGAAGAAGTCGAAATCGGCGGCATTGCGGATGATGACGCTGGAGCGCTGCGGCATCAGATGCTCGGCCAATGGCCGCGAGGCGGTGACGACCAGGTCGGCTCGCGACAGCAGGGCGGCTTCCGCCTCGGCCAATGACGGGGGCGCCTCGGTGAAGCCGGTGGCGAGATCGAGGCAATCGTAGACGACCGTGGCGCCGGGCACGCCGCAGGCAACCTTGTGCCACGCCGGATGCTCGACCAATACGACCGGCGCCGCGATCCCCAGCACGGCGATCGCCTCGTCGAGCGCCAGCTGCAATTCGCCGACCGCAGCCTCGCTCAAGCCCCGGTAGACGCTCTCGGCGGGATCGCTGGCGAGCCGCATCCTGATCTCGAACACGCCGGGATGCGGCATGTCGAGGATGCGAAAGCGGCCCTGCGCATCGGCGGGTTCGAACGCCAGCGACACGTAAAAGATCCGGGCGCCGGCATCGGCCAGGTTCGCGGCCAGATGCTGCGGCCGCTGGATGCGGAAATTCCAGTCGATGACGCCGAGCCAGATCATGTCGCGCCCGTGGCCGGTCTTGCGGCTCGCCTCGGCGAACAGCGCGCCGTAGCGCTTTGCCGGCGTCGGCGGCCCCAGCATGTCGGCGATGTGGGGCGCCGATTCGCCGGTCATCGCGCGGTCGGTCTCGGACGGCGAATAGCCGAGCAAGGCGCGCAATTCTTCGCCCGCCGCGGCCAGTTCCGGGTCCAGCCGAAACGCGGTGGCGTATTCGCCGATCGCCTGATCGCGGTGCCCTTTGAGCTTCAGCAGGTGGCCGAGCTGAAGGTGCGTGTCCGCTTCCTTCGGTTCGAGCACCAGCGCGCGCCGATACGCCGCCTCGGCGCCGGCGTAGTCGCCCTGCTCCTTCAGCGCGTGCCCCAATTGCACCCAGATCCCCGTGAGGTCCGGTTGCCGTTCGAGGCCCTGCCGGTAATACCGTGCGGCGACCGCCCAGTTGCGGACATCGCGTGCCTTGTCGCCCTCGTCGATCAGACGCGAGCCAAGTTGCCGCAGGCAATCGGCGGCCTGCGACGATTGCGGGTCGAGCTGCCAGGCGCGATCGTAGAGCGAGCCGGCCTCGTCCCACTTGGCCTGGGCTTCCAGCAGCCGGCCGAGCTGCAGGTGGGCGTCCGCGACCGCCGGGTCCATCGCCACAACCCGCCGGTACGCGGCTTCCGCTCCGGCGGGATCGCCCGATTCGCGCAGCGCGTGCGCAAATTGCAGCCAGACCGTCGTGCGCTCGGGAGCCAGTTCGAGCGCGCGGCGATAATCGCGCAGCGCGGCGGGCCAGTCCTCTTTCTCGTGCGCCTCGGCGGCGGCGCGGATCGCGGCGTCGGGGCCGCGCCGGCGGGTCGGGCCGAAGAGGCCCCGCGTCAGGCGCCGGGCGGCGCCACGCTCGCGGTCGACCAGCACCGCCTTCAGTTCGACCGCAAGCCGCTCCTGCTCATGCGCCCGCCGTTCGGCCGCGGCGAGCGCGTCGCGCTGCCCGGCCCTCTCGCGCCGGCCGGTTTCGATTTCGCTCTCGCATTCCTGGACATGCCGTTCGGCGGTGTTGACGGCATCGCGCAGCCGGGCGAGTTCGCCGTGCACCGCTTCGGCGGCTTTCAGCTGCGCCGCGTCGCGTTGGCGGGTCACGTCGCCGATCGTCATCCGTTGCGTGCCGATCGCCGCGTCGCGCTCGGCCAATGCCGCTTTGAGCGCCGCCGTTTCCTCGATGAACGCCTGCAAGCGCTCGTCGGGCACCGCTTGCGCGGTGTCCGAGAAGCGGCTCATCAACAGGTAGGCGGTGTTCGGCAGGTCGATGTAGAGGGTCGAGCGCGGCATGTCCAAACCGCGCTGCGAGGCGAGCGCGACGATATAGGGTGCGCGCGGCAATCCGTTGCTCGCTTCGATATGATCGTCGCTGCGCCGTTCAAAGGTAATGACGTCGTGGTTCTGCCCTTCTATTGTCAGCGCCGATCCGACCAGCGCGCGTTGCGAATAAAACTGCGAATATGGAAATACGCTGGACAATTTTTCCTTGAATTCCTCGCGGCTCAACTCGCGGACATGATATGGATTCACGTCGCTGCCGGCGTGCGAATAAACCTCGCTGTCGGGCGAGCTGATCACCAGCAGCCCATCGGGCCGCAGCACCCGGCGGATTTCGGCCAGGAACCGTTCCTGCTCGTAAAGATGCTCGAGCGTCTCGAACGATACGA
>DATLTH010000540.1:0-2002 GCA_035533695.1 Allostellaceae bacterium
CCTCGGCGAGGCATTGGCGCTGGTGCGCGACTTGCCGGTAGAACCGAGCCGGATCATTGACGTTCTTGCGGAAAGCCCCGGCGGCGCCAACGCGATGAAAATCATCGGGGCGATGCTGGCCGAAGCCTGGACTTCGGGTCAGGAGCCAGCGGGTTTTTTCCCGCTGGGCGGAGTGCGCAAGGACGGTAACCTGATGTTGGATGCGGCCAGTCGGCAAGCGATGCCCCTGCCGGTCCTGGAGGCCGCGTTGGCTAGTTACGACGAGGCCGCCGCTGCCGGCTGGGGTGCACGGCCCTTGTTCGCGCAGGCCCTCTATCGCCGCAGCACGGCACCTGATCGTTAGCGTGCCTCAAACCGAAAGACGCGAAGAGGAGGGAACGCCATGGCAGACCTGACCGGTAATGAAATCCTCGCGCGGTGCCTGAAGGCGCAGGGCGTCAAGGATGCGTTTTTCATCATGGGCGGGCCGATGCTCGATGCCGAGACGTGCTGCATCAAGGAGGGCATCCGCCTCATCGACACGCGTCACGAGCAGGGCGCCGCCTACATGGCGCAGGCCTATTCGCGGGTGACGCAGGGGCCGGCCGTGTGCATGGCCGCCTCGGGTCCGGCGACGCTCAACCTCGGCACCGGCCTCGCCAACGCCCTCATTGACTGCTGCCCGGTGGTCGCGATCGGCGGCTCCTCGCCGGTCAGCCAGTTCGGCCGCCAGGTGTTTCAGGAAATCGACCAGCTGAAATGCTTCGACGGCTGGGTCAAATACGCCGACCGGGTGCACAACGTGAAGCGCATCCCGCAGCAGGTCAATTTCGCCTTCCAGAAGGCGCTGACCGGCAAGCCGGGCCCGGTTTACCTCGATTTCCCGGGCGACGTGCTCTACGCCAAGACCCCCGAAGACCAGGTCGATTGGAGCTATATGGGCCGGCCGATCCTGCAGCCGCGCCCCTATGCCGAGCCGGCCGCGATCAACGCCCTCGTTGATGCGATCAACCAGGCGAAGGCGCCGATCATCTGCTCGGGCGGCGGCGTCCTGTGGTCGCACGCCTGGGACGAGATGCGTGCATTTGTCGAGAAGGCCGGCATCCCGTTCTACACGACCCCGCAAGGCCGCGGCGTCATCCCCGACGACCACCCGTATTCGTATCTCGCGATGCGCTCGACGGCGTTTCGCGACGCCGATCTGATCATCGTGCTCGGCACCAGGATGAACTACGTCATCGCCCACGCCGCGCCGCCGCGCTTCAACAAGGACGCCAAGATCGCGCGCATCGAGATCGATGCCGAGGAGCTCGGCATGTCGGCGCGCAATGTCGATATCCCGGTGGTCGGCGACTGCAAATCGGTGTTGACGCAACTGATCGACGCGATCGACGGCAAGACGGCCGAACGCTTCGCGCCGTGGCGCAAGAAGCTTGCCGACGGCGAGGCGGCGAAGCGCCTGGGCGCCGGCGGCAACTATCCCACGGACGGCGACATCCACCCATTGCGGCTGTGCGAGGAGATCAAGAACTTCCAGAAGCGCGACACGATCCTCTGCGTCGACGGCCAGGAAATCCTCAATTACGGCCGCCAGTCGATCCCGACCTTCAGCCCCGGCCACCGGCTCAATTCGGGGCCGTTCGGCACGATGGGGGTGGGTTTGCCGTTTGCCGTCGGCGCCAAGGCCGCGAAGCCCGATACGCCGGTCATCTGTCTGCACGGCGACGGCTCGTTCGGGCAGAACGCGATGGAGCTCGACACCGCGGTGCGCCACAAATTGCCCTTGCTCTGCGTCATCAGCCTCAACGGCGGCTGGACCGCCGACCCGGACCACAACAAGCCCGGCCGCGACTTGGGGTACACCCGCTACGACATCATGGCGCAAGGTCTCGGCGCCCACGGCGAATATGTCGAGAAGCCGGAGGACATCCGCCCGGCCCTGGAGCGCGCCCAGAAGAAGGTCGACGAGGGCATGGTGGCCTTGGTCAACGTCAAGACCGACTACCGCGCCCGCGCCACCACC
>DATLTH010000541.1:0-5476 GCA_035533695.1 Allostellaceae bacterium
TCGTGCTGGCGCCGAGATCGACGCTGCCGCCGATGACCACTGCGGCGGCGCCGAGGATGACCTGAGAGTTGTTGACGGCGGCGAGCGCGACACTGCCCAGGTTGGCGCCGTCGAGCGCCGTCACCGTATCGTTGAGCGTCAGGCTGGTCAGCGCTGATAATGCACCACCGGTCGCGTCGAGCGTGCCGTCGATCGTGACCGTTGCGCTGTTGGGGTCGCTCGATGTGCCGGTCGTTATTGTCGCGCTGGTCAGCGCGTTCGACGTGCCGTCGGTGATGATCGATGCGGTTGTCGTCGACTGGGCCTCGAGCGCGATCGTATTGGCTGTGATCGTCACGCCGGGATCGACGGTGATCGACGCGTCGACGCCGTTGAGGGGGGTGATCGCCTCGGCTCCGCTCGCGTCCGTGATCGTCTGGCCGCCGCTGCTGTGCACCAGCGCCGACAGTCCGGCGGTGTCGGTCAGATTGCCGGCAAACTCGATCGACGCGCCGTTGCCGTTGATGTCGAACGCCATGCCGGTGGCGATCGTGCTGAAATCGAGCGAATCGACCTTGAGCGTGTCGCTGGCGCCGAGGATCAGGTTGAACGGCGTATTCGCTGTCGGCTGATAGTCTGTCGTTACACCCGATATCGTGATCGCGAGAGAACTGCCGCTCTGCGACACTTCGGCACTGAGCCCAGCGCCAAGGGTGACCTGGTTCGATGCGGGGTCGATCGATTGCACGTCCGCGAAGTTGAGCGGCTGACCGTCGAGCGTCTCGGTGTTGTATTGCGGCCCGACGGAATAGGCCGCCGAATGATGCGGCCCGTTGTCGAAGGACAGCGAGTTGGAGCCGCCGCCGCCGTCGAAGACGCCCGACAATGCGCCGCCGGTCCCGACCGTCAGCGCATCGTTCCCGACGCCGCCGACGAGGTTGGCGACATGGCTGAACGACAGCGCAACGCCGCCACCTTCGGCGGTGCCCTGGTCGGCGCCGGTCAGCGTCCAGTTGGTATGGGCCGTGTTGTCGAAGATGACGGTGTTGTGGCCGGTCCCGCCATCGAACGAGATTTTGGGAGCGCTGTGGCCGGCGAACGAGGCGGCATCGACGGTCAGCGTGGTGTTGCCGGCGCCCGCAATCGAGATTGCCGAGATCTCGCCGAGATCGCCGAACGCGAGCACGGCGCCGTCGTTCTTGTCGACAACCTGGACGCGTTGCAGGGTGACGGCCTGGTGGTTGATCTCTTCGGTCTGCTGCGCCAGCTGCACCAACAGGCTGTGGTCGATCGGCGGGGCGCCGAGATCGTGCGCCAGGTTGATCGCGACGACATCGGCGTTGAGCAGGAGGCGCGGCTCAAGCGGGTCGAGGGCCAGCCGTCTGCGGCCGATATCGGCAGGCGCAGTGCGGCCGCGGCGATGCCACAGCCGGGCGAGCGCGAGCCGGCGCCGCCGCGTCTTTCTCGGCGCGTGCGCCGCCGATCCGGTGGAGTCCGCTGAATAGAACGGGAAAGCCATTCCCAATCCCCGTCAAATGTTGCTTGAAGAGCCGCGCCCGGCATTGCCTGGAGCGAGGCTGGCAGACATCGTGCTGCTCAGGCGTCCGCTGCCTGTTCGGTCGTCCCGGGCTCGGCCGGCAGCGGCGGCGCGCCCGGGTCGGACGCCGGGTCGGACGCCGGGTCGGATGCCGGGTCGGGCACCGGGTCGAGCACGCTGACGATGCGCGCGGCGGTCGGCGTGAAGTTGCGCTGCGAATGCAGATGCGCATAGATCAGATCGAGGTCGCCGCTCGCCGCCAGCCGCGCCAGCGTGTCGCCCGGCAGCGCCCGCAGGCGCGCCCGGCTGACGCTCATGAAGCCGCCCAGCGTGATCCGCTGGCCCGAGCGCAGCGTGAATTGCGCCTGCATCGCCTCGAGCAGGTCGAGATCGACGAGCCGCTGCGAAAACGCCCGCGTCGCGTCAAACTGCGCCTGATAGGCCTGCAGGAAGTTCAGCACGCTTTGCAGATATTGCGTGCGCGCGCCTTCCGCGTCGAACAGCCGCTCGCCGACGCCGCGGCGGTTGACGCCGGGGAATTCCTCGTCGAGGCAGAGCGTAAAGCGCGCCCCGTCGGCGCTCGAGAACACAAACGGGTAACGCCGCACGAAGGCCGGAATGTACCGCGCATTCCAGCCCCCGTTGTCGTCGACATAGAGGTTCTCGTTGTCGCGGATGCCGAGCAGCGCCACCGGCATCACGGCGCCATCCTCGCCGGCGAAGACGATCGCATACTCGGCGCAGGCCGCGTCGAACTCGACCGACATCAACGGCACCGAGTTGACATTGCGGGCGAAACCGTAATCGCCGCCGGCCTTGATCGAAGCGTCCCCATGCCGCGCCGGACTGACCGGGACGGCGCGTTCATAAATCAACAACTGCTTGCTCATCGAGCCCCCGCCCTACACTGCGGCGGCGCTGGTACCGCATGGCCCGCGCCGCCTCGCCGCACTTCCCGCCCGCATTAACCAAACTTCCGGTAACACTTGTTGACAAACTAGCGCGACCAATTGCCACTCGTTTGCGATTCTTAACACTTCCTCAGTGCAGCCTGGCGGCGCGCAAAGCTGTTCCGCGCTGCCTCTCTAAGCAATTAACCATATCGAATATATTAACCTTTAGACCTGCAGTGGTCTCCCTTGAAGCCAGCATCGCGCCTGCCATGCTCGACTGTCAAGGCATTAACCGGTTAACAGAATGTCACATTTGACCGCAGCCCGTTTGGCCCGGCGCCCAACCGCATGCGCCGTAACGAACCCAGCCCCTGTGGGCTGATTCGGAGGTTGAGCGGCTGACCCTCCAGGCGCTGATGCGGCCACGCACGAGGAAGCTGACCTACATGCGAATAGCGCTTCGCCCGCCTGTCGGGCTCCGTTGATTGCCTCGTGATCACTGTCAGTCCACCGCCGGGGCGTGACCCCGGCATCACCCGCTCGATCAACGTGATGATACTCGGTCATGGTTCTCGCAATGTTTCATTTTGCATCCTGTGTTGGGGGTTTGGTCGTATTCGGAATTTGTCGGCCCCATGTGAGAAGACCGCAGCCTGACCGATACCGGCATGGTCGGGTGCGGGCTCACCCGGCCATCTTCGCGAGCGGAATAATGTCGTCAGATTCGGTCTCGTGGCGCCACCAGCGATGGTTGATCGCCGCAATTTGGTCGAGCAGAAAATCGCCAACTCTCGCCGCCACCCTCGGAGTGGATCACCATGGCTGAAACGGGTTCACCAGAATGGGCTCAGGGTTGGGGCGTCGTGAGACAAGTCCACCAAAGAATTGATTTAGTCGCGTTCTTCGATGCTCAAGAGGATGCCGAAGCGGCCGTCGTTAAAGCGGGGGAAGACTGTCAGGTATGCTGGGTATCGCACAGAAAAGACGTGGGTTTCGGACCCCGAAAAGATAGCGACGGCTAATCCTTCATCGGAGCCGGGTTCGAATCACTGCGCCGGGGTGCTCACAGCGCCGGGGTGCGGCCCGGTTGAGGTAAATATTGCCGAGAAAACAAGAATCCGGGCCAGTAATATCCCTCACCGGCAAAGGATGATCGCCATCGAGCATGACTGCTGCCGCTGCGCGACAATTCAACTGAAGGAACTCCGCTCTTGCTGCCGCATCGTTGGTGGCAAGCAATCGGCATCCTGAGCCGCATGTCTCGGCACCCGGCCGAAATATGGCTGAAATTCTTCTGAAATTTTTCGGCAATTTCTGCTTTCAACCATCTTTGTGTCAAGTAGGCCGGCCGGCCTACCATCCCTCGACGCTCCTGAAGATCTACCTTTGCGGCTACCCAGCCCGTCGTGCAGCGTTTGTGCGCAGTCAGAACTTGTACCCGATCCGAAGCCCTGCGCTGGTAATCCCGGCGTTGCGCGGGGCAAGATTGGCGTTTGAGATATGATCGAGGAGCGCCGACACGCTAATCGTCGGCGTCACCTGATAGCCAAGTTCGGCACTCTCGCGGAACAGGACCGGCGAGCCCAGCAACTTGCGGCCGGCCGGCCGCCGAGTACTTTGGGTACCTTCGTAGCCGTCCTGGTACGCACCCCCGAGACTACCGTTGAGGAAAACTGCATCGCCGAGCTTGAACAGGTTTTTGACGAGGTCGATGCCCCAGGTAAGCCCGACATACCCATCGCTGGTATTACCGGCCGTATTGATGTCGGCCCCGATATCCGGCCGCGGCGAGCCGATTGCGGAGAGCAAGTCCGGTGAGGTGAACAACATCTCGATGTTGACATCGGTACCCGTTTCGACGTGGTGCCCCAAAAACCCGACATCGTGGGCGAGTACGCCGCCTTTGATCTCATCGATAATGTTGGTCTGCCCCGGGGCCGGGGGTTGTTGCGGTACAAAAAACTGCATCGGGGGCGAGGTCAGCTCCGGAGACGCCGCTTGCGCCGCAGCCTGCCTTGACCCAATCGCCAATGTCGCCAGGACAGCAACCGCTACGGCCATTTCTCGCCCAACCCCGGTGAGGGTCGACGACTGTCGGACTGGAATCATCGGAACGGGATCGACGACAACCGCGCTCGGGACACCATTGAGATAATCTCCATCCGGCGACAGCATTCTTGCCGCCGCCCCTGTTGGGCGGCCGCAATCTAAGCTGGGAACATTTGGATTTGTGTGGAGTTACACGAAGATCAAATCTTTCACGTGGCTCGGCTCATTTCTCCGCGAACCTGTGGTTCGATTGCGCAATCAGATCCCCGTCAGCGCCACTTCGCGGTCAGCACGCGGGTCCGCGCGAAGGGCCGGATTCCGCCCACCGTACTTATTCGCTGGCCGGGTCGTCAAGGGCGGGGTCGGGGCAGGTGGATCGATTTGGCCAAACCGACCCAACTGCGCACGGGAGAGGACCATGTCCGCCACCGAACTCTGCAAGGCGCCGCGCCCGGCTCAGCGCCGTCCTCGATGAAGCGCATGTCGGCGATATTCGCGGCGCCTTCGGCACGATCCGGCACGGCGATATCGCACCCCGCCGGAGCTGGTCGGCACGTCTGCGGACGCTGCTCGCCATCGTGGGGCCGGGTCTCATCGTCATGGCCGGTGACAACGAGCCGGCGCATTCGGCACTTATACTCGGGACGGCCAGGATTATGGGACCACGCTGTTGTGGGCCCTGGCACTGCTGTGCGATGGCTCTACAATCACCGGCTGATCAGCTACAAAGCAACTCATTGGTTCTTCCGGGGTGCGAACGCACTCGAACGGCGAGCCGATGGACTGAACGCCGGGAAGAACTAATGCGGCGGAACCACAGTTCCTTTCTCCGCTACCGAATAGGTCGCCATGACGAGTTCCCAGATCAGTTCTCCCAAGGGTAAAGCCGCCCATCCGCTTGCCGCGCGGATCGCGCGCCATTGGGGCCGTTTCGCCGCAAGCGAACGGCGGATTATGCGCTTTTTCGGTCCGGGGTGGATCACCGGCGCCTCGGACGACGATCCGAGCGGCATCGCGA
>DATLTH010000542.1:0-6696 GCA_035533695.1 Allostellaceae bacterium
GCAAGCGGGACCGGTGCCGAAAACCGCCCGGCGACGCGCAACACGGCAAAGCCGTCGATGATCTCCGCCCCGGCGCCGCCCAGCGTGTCGGGAACCCAGGTCAAGGTCAGCCCGGATTCTTCGAGCGCATCCCAAAATTCCTGCGGCCACTTGCCCTCTTCGGCGGCATTGATCGTGGCGGGCTCGCACAAATCGGCGAAGATTTTGGTGGCGGTGTCGACGATGATATTGTCGGTCATCAGTTCCTGCGGCCTCCGGTGGCGCTGGTTGGGCGGATCGTAGAGCAGCGCTCGAATGGCGGGAAGCCCTCCACGCGCCGACGGGGCGGGGAACAGCTATGCCGGGGGACAACTCACCGGGCGGCCGGGGCCAGCGGATCGAATGCCGAGGCGTCTCCTTGCAGTTCGGCTTCGCTGAACCCCATCGCCGCGAGAAAGGCCGCGCGTACCTCGGCGGGTTGCCCGGTCTGGAAGATGTAGCCTTTGAGGCCCCGACCGGCGAGCGGGTTCCGCAGCATCTCCGCGCGGGTGAACCCGTCGATCAGGTCGCGGCGCTCGGCGACCGGCAATTCGATCGCGCGATTGAGTTCGGGGTCGCGGACGATTGCCTTGGGGTCGCGGCCCTCGCCGATCGCCTCGATGTCGTCGAGAAACCGCCGCCGCACCATCACGATGCCGCGGTCGCTCGGGGCGAGAAACTCGCGGCTGCGATCGGCAATCCTTCCCTGGCCGGTCCAGGTCACGAAATCCTGGTTCATGACGTGGGTGGTGACCCAGCGCCCGGTCGCGGGATCGGTGATCGGCCCCTGCCAGGTCGGGATCGAGTTCTGCACATAGGGCTCGCGCTCCTTCGGCACCCGGCTGAAATGCCACATGACGGAGAGCGTGTTCTCGTCATCGACGGGCACGCGGAATTCGATGTGATTGCCGGTGAACAGGGCGTTCGGCCACAGGCAGACCCGGCCGACCGTCCACAGCCGGTCGTGCTCGCTGGTGTCGGTGCGGATGCGCTTATATTGGAAGCCGTACTCGAATTCGCTGAAATCGACCTTGACGTGCTGCGGCGTATAGGGACCGGTCTGGCCGGCAAGCCGCACGCCCCAGTTCGAATGGGTCCATTCGAAATGCACCGGGTCGATCGAATTCTCCTGGCACTGGAACCAGTTGCACGGGATCTCGGCCTTGACGATCTGGCGGAAGCCGTTCTTCCAGGAAAAGAACTCCCAATCCGGCACGAGCGGCCGCGGCTCCGGGCCGAGATAGGCCCATAGGAGGCCGCCGCGTTCCTCGACCGGATAGGCCTTGATGCGCGCTTCGTCTTTGAGCCGGGCCCCGGGATGCGCGACATCCTCGTAGGGCATGGCGAGGCAGGCGCCGTCGGCGCCGTAGAGCCAGCCGTGATAATTGCAGCGCAAGCCGCACGCTTCGACATAGCCGTAGGAGAGATCGGCGCGGCGATGCCGGCAATGCCGGTCCAAGAGGCCATAATTGCCGCCGAGGTCCTTGTAGAGGACGAGATCCTCTCCCATCAGGCGCACCGGCAGCGTACCAGGCTGGTCGAGCTCGCTGGCCCCGGCGATCGGCCACCAGTAGCGGCGCAACAATTCGCCCATCTTGGTGCCGGCGCCGGTCTCGGTCAGGATGTCCCAGCGGCTCCCCTGAAGCTTGCTATCGTCCGGCATGACGCTTCCGTTATGCTGCAGCAGACCCTCGCCTATAGCACCGCGCACGCCGCGATGCACCCCATCTGCGGGCGACCTCACCGTCACGCCGCGGCCGCGGGCCCGTGCACATGCTCGGGGCGGAAGCCCATGCCGATCACCCGCGCCGGGATGCGCCGCAGAAACGGCAGGTGATTGAACAGGCGCAGCAGCCACGGCGCCGTGATCGGCCGGGAGGTGCGCAGCACGCGGTCGATGACCCGCTCCTGGATCATGACCTGCAAGGCCTGGGTCAGCTTTGTCGGCAGGGTGCGGCGGCGCTCGACAGCCGCAAGCTCTGCGTCGGTCAGCGAACCGTCGCGCAATGCCGGCCCCAGAATGTTGGCGGCGGCGACCGCGTCCTGGATCGCCAGGTTGATCCCGACCCCGCCGATCGGCGACATCGCGTGGGCGCAATCGCCGATGCACAAGAGCCCGGGCCGCCACCAGTGCTCCAGCCGGTCGACCGCCACGGTCAGCAACTTGATGTCGTCCCAGTTGCGCAGTTCGCCGACCCGGTCGCGCAGAAACGGCGCGATTGTCGCGATATTCTCGCGAAACGCCTCGATCCCGGCGGCGTGCACCGCCGCGAACCCGTCCTTGCGGATGACAAAGGCGCATTGCCAATAATTGCCGCGGTCAAGCGTCACCAGCATCCGGCCGTAATTGATGCGCCCGAGGATCTGGCCGGGATCGGCGGGCTGTTTGGACAGCCGCATCCACAACACGTCGATCGGCGCGCCGAGCGTGATGACGGCGAGCCCGGCGCGCTCGCGCACCGTCGAATGGCGGCCGTCGGCGCCGACCACGAGATCGGCGGCAACCTCGATCGTTCCGTCGGGCGTGCGCGCCCGCACCCCGACGACGCGGCCTTCCGCTTCGATCAAACCGGTGACCTCGGCCTCCATGATCAGCTTGAAACAAGGCAGATGCGCGCCCTGCCCGGCGACAAAATCGAGAAATTCCCATTGCGGCATGAGGGCGACAAAACCGCAGCGCGTCGGCAGATGCGTGAAGTCGGCCAGCTTGATCTCGCGGTCGCCGACGATACCGCGCAATACGCGCACCTCCTGGTGCGGGCGCGCGAGAAACGCATCGAGCAGGCCGAGTTCGTACATGACCTGCAAGGTCGAGGGGTGGATCGTGTCGCCGCGGAAGTCGCGGAGAAAATCGCGGTGCTTTTCCAGGACCAGCACCGATACGCCGGCGCGGGCCAGGAGAAAACCGAGCATGATCCCCGCGGGGCCGCCGCCGGCGATAACGCAGCTCACGCGCTGTGGTTGATCTGTCATCGTCGCACGTGTGTCACTGTGCCAAGTCGGGAATGGCCCGCGGCCCAGGGCGTTGTCTAATGGCCCCGCGGGGATGAAAACTCACCGGGGGCGTATAATTAGTAACAGTCACCCTTACCCGACCGGAGCACGCCATGTCCCCCCCGATCAAGACCCGTTGGTTCCGGCGTCCGTTGGTTGCCGCCGCCCTGTTCGCCACCGGCATCCTCGCCGCCGGCAGCGCCGCGACCCCCGCCAAGGCGCAATATTATCCATACTATCCCTACTACCAGTCCTACGCGGCTTATTGTAACCCCTACTACTATCCCTACAGCTGTCCCGGCTACGCGTACCCCTCGTACAGTTATGCCTCCCCGTATTATGGCTACGCGCCGGTGGCCCTCGGCTTTGGCTTCGGCGGCGGCTTCGGCGGCGGGTTCCGTGGCGGCGGGTTCCGGGGCGGCGGGTTCCGCGGCGGCCACGGGGGCGGCGGTTTCCACGGCGGCCACGGCGGCGGCGGTCATGGCGGAGGCGGTCACGGCGGGGGCGGCCACGGCGGCGGCCGCCGCTAAGCTGCGCGCACATCAGCCCCGCAGCAACGCCGCCGCGGGATCGTGATCGCGGAAATTGGCGACGGCGCGATCGCGGTCCGCCACCGCGTAGCAATAGACGCAGCCGTGCGGACAGGTGTCGTAGGCGCCGATGTCGCGCGACAGAGCGCAGCGGCACCCCGGCCGGTTGCCGCTCTCGCGCGCCGGGACCGGGCGTTGCGCCACATCGCTGAGGCGCGTCGCATCGATGCAGCGCGCTTCGCCCAGCCCCGGCCCCAGCAGTCCGGGCTGGCTGCATAAGGTCGGGGCCATCCCCTCCTCCCGCGCGATCGTCGCCAGGTCGAGCAGCAGCCGGCATTTCTCCTCGGCCGGCGGGTCGCGCCAGGCAAATCCGTAGCGCCGGCCGGCGCGATCGAGATTGCGCCGGCTCTTGCGGTAGGGGTGCATGACCGAAAGCACCACCTCGTCGACCGTGCCGTTGAGCGCCCGCGCCAGCGCGGCGAAGCCGGCACGGTGCGCCGCGGCGTCGAGTCCCTCGGTAAAGACGATCGGGTCGTAGCGCCACACCGCCGCGCGCGGCCCGAACCGCCGCCGCACTTCGCGCAGCTGATCGACCGCCTCCGCCGCGACGATCACCGAGGTCTCTAGCGGGCGCGGGTAGCCGGTAATCGTGAACTGCACGGTGAACGGGGCAACGCGGCGCACCCTGTCGAGATCGGGCAATAGCGGCCGCAGATTGCGGCTCCACAGCACAAAGCCGTCGACGTCGCCCGGCCGCAATGACACCTCGTAGATGCCGCCGCCGTAAGGGTTCCGGACCCGGCAGAAGCCGGCCGCCAGCCGCTGCCCGAACCAGGCCGCGTAAAACGCCGGAATATCCGTGCGATAGCTCGCCGAGATGATCATGCCGTGTCTGCCGTGCTTGCTTCCAAGGCCCGAACCGCCATCTCCGGCATCAGTGATGGTTTTACTACGCGGCGGGGTCGAGCACCTTTAACTGTTCCGATCGCGCCGCCTCCAGCAGCCGGTGATCCGAACACACAAAGGTGAATGGCTCTGCGGCAATCGCGCCGACCACGAGACACCCTGCCAATTGGACGGCGTCGTAAGCACGCAGCGTATAACGATCAATCATCTCCAGCGCGGTATCGATCACAGGTTCGTTTACCGGCTGCCCGATGAAACGGGTCTCCATATGGCTTTGCACACTTTTGAGAATCGCCGCAGCAACCTCGATGTCGACATCTCCGGCACGCTGGCGGCGCCGGATCGCCGAACGGATTTCGACCACCGCAATCGCGAGAACCGCAAACCGATTTTCCAGCCGGTCACTGATCAGTGGCAGAAGCCGGTCTGTACCCGGCTCCTGCACGTATAACTTCACCAGCGCGCTGGTATCCAAAAAGTAGAGAGCCAAATCACCGCCTGTCGCGGAGTATTGTCGTCGACAAGGGCTCCCCACGGATCGGGACCGGGCGAAAAGCGGGGAGACTACCAGCGGGGCCGCCAAGTACAGCAACGACTTCGGGCATTTGTCTATTCAACCGAATTGCCGTGACGGGGAAATTTGGTGGTCGCGGATTCGCAACTTTGCTCGTGAGGACCCAGCGCCGGTCGATCGCCTCGCGCAACGCATTATGCCGCGCGAACTCATCTGCCGCCCAAGAAAACCCCTCATGAGCGAGCGCGCTATCGCGAAACCACTTCAGCGACACAAATTCATACCCGGGGCGTCCCTCCGCGCGATCCAACGCGCGAACAAAGTCCGACAGCCAATCCTCAGTCGGCGCGCGGCGGACCGTCTTGTCGGTTGCTGCGGGATGCTCGACGGCTTCTTCTATCTGCGAAAATCCAATTCGGATAGAATCTTCATCCGGATCCCAAGTCTTCTTAAATTCCGCGTCTTTCCGCTTTTTTCTGTTTCCCCGATGGAGATGCACTTCGCATTGATACCCATCAGGCAGTATTCCCAATCCCAATTCGCGAAGAACCTCCGAGATTCCACGCGCCAACTCCAATTCGACGTCGGCATTCGCTACCATTTCGCTCTCCTATCTAATCTAATTTAAGAATCGGCATGTATCCGTCGATCCGTATGTAATACGGGAAGGTCGAGAGGCCCTTGTCAAGGAGGAATTTCCGCCGCGCCGGCCGGGGCCGATAGCGGCGTACGGGTTCACCGTTACACCCGGCCGTCCACCCGCGGCCCGAGGACCGACGCCGGTTGATAGGCGCCCAACTCGCCACATATATAACCGGCGCGGCCCGCCAGGGTGCGGCCGGCATAACTCCCCGGGGGATCGGGGCGGTGCTTTCCCGGGCCGACCGGTCCTGCTTTTGATATGAGGTCCCTATGAGCAAGGTTATCGGCATCGATCTCGGCACGACCAATTCCTGCGTTGCGGTGATGGAGGGCAGAAATGCCAAGGTCATCGAGAACGCCGAAGGCGGGCGCACGACGCCCTCGATGGTCGCCTTCACCGAATCGAGCGAGCGCCTCGTCGGCCAGGCGGCCAAACGGCAGGCGGTCACCAATCCCGAGAACACGTTCTTCGCGATCAAGCGGCTGATCGGGCGCCGCTTCACCGACCCGATGGTCAACAAGGACGTCGATCTGGTCCCCTACAAGATCATCACCGGCGACAATGGCGACGCCTGGGTCGAGAGCCGCGGCAAGAAATACGCGCCCTCGCAGATCAGCGCCTTCATCCTGCAGAAGATGAAGGAAACGGCCGAGGCCTATCTCGGCGAGACCGTGACCGAGGCCGTCATCACCGTCCCCGCCTATTTCAACGACAGTCAGCGCCAGGCGACCAAGGACGCCGGCCGGATCGCCGGCCTCGAGGTGCTGCGCATCATCAACGAGCCGACCGCGGCGGCGCTCGCCTACGGGCTCGAGCGCAAGGGCCAGGGCACGATCGCCGTCTATGATCTGGGCGGCGGCACGTTCGATATCTCGGTCCTCGAGATCGGCGACGGCGTATTCGAGGTGAAATCCACCAACGGCGACACGTTCTTGGGCGGCGAGGATTTCGACAAGCGCATCATCGACTATCTCGCCGACGAGTTCAAGAAGGAGCAGGGCATCGACCTGCGCAGCGACCGGCTCGCCCTCCAGCGCCTCAAGGAGGCGGCGGAGAAGGCCAAGATCGAGCTCTCCTCGTCGATGCAGACA
>DATLTH010000543.1:0-2458 GCA_035533695.1 Allostellaceae bacterium
ACGCGAACGAGCGGCATGAATTTCTCGCCGCGCTCGGCCTCGCCGAGACCGGGCTCGACCAGGTCATCCGCACCGGCTACGCGCTCCTCGACCTGATCACCTACTTCACCGCCGGCCCGAAAGAATCGCGCGCCTGGACCAGTCCGCGCGGCACCAAGGCGCCGCAGGCCGCCCGCGTCATCCACAGCGATTTCGAGAAGGGCTTCATCCGCGCCGAAACCATCGGCTACGCCGATTTTGTCGCCTGCAACGGCGAACAGGGCGCCAAGGATTCCGGCAAAATGCGGCTGGAGGGCGCCGATTACGTCGTGCAGGACGGCGACGTCATGCATTTCCGCTTCAACGTCTGAGGCTTTTCGGCGCGCCTCAGGCGGTCCGAACTTCGACCGCGGGCGGTGCCGTCATCAGCGCGCCGCCGGCCGACCACCATTGCGGCGTCGCGCGGGCGAGTTCGTCCGCCGCCGCCAATGCCGCGGCGCGATCGCGGAACAGGGCAAAGCAGGTGGCGCCGCTGCCGCTCATCCGCGCCAGCAACGCTCCCGGCAGGCGGCCGAGCCGGTCGAGCACGTCGGCGATCTCCGGCACCAGCGTCAGGGCGGCCTCGGTCAGATCGTTGCGGCACCCCGCCAGTGCCGCGGCAAGGGCCGCCGCGTCGTTCGGCATCGGCGCAAACCGCCCAGCGCGGCCGAACGGGCCATGCCGGGCGTGAAAAACCGCGGCCGTCGGCAACGCCCGGCGCGGGTTGGCGAGGACGATCCCGGCCGGCGGCAATGCGGCAGCCGGCTCAAGCACCTCGCCAATCCCGCCGACCCAGAGCGGGATACCGGCGAGGCATGCCGGCAGGTCGGCGCCGAGCTGAAGCGCCAACGCGGCCAGCGCGGCCGGATCGAACGGAACCTGCCACAGCCGGGCAAGGACCCGCAGTGTCGCCGCCGCATCGCTCGACCCGCCGCCGATCCCCGACGATACCGGCAGGTGTTTTTCCAGGTGAAATGCCGCGCCGCCGCGCCGCTCCAGCTCGGCGGTGAGGAGGCGCGCCGCGCGCAATACCAGATTGTCGTCGCCCAGCTCGGCAACGGCACCCGCCTCGGGCCCGCTCACGCGCAGCGAAAAGCCGGTGGCCGGCATCGCCGTTACCCGATCGCCGATATCGGCAAAGGCGACCAAACTGTCGAGCAGATGATACCCATCCGCCCGCCGACCGACGATGTGCAGATAGAGGTTGATCTTTGCCGGGGCGAAGGCGGCGACTTCCATGCCCTCGGCAGCCGGCCTTGCGTCGGGCTCAGCCGCCGCGCGGCGGCTGAGCGGAGACACTGAGCCCGTGCTCCAGCTTTGCCTCGATCGGCTTGATGTCGTTCGCTTGCGGGCCGAATTGCAGGGCGCGGCGCCATTGATAGCGGGCTTCGAGGAGCCGTCCGGTGCGCCAATAGGCATCGCCCAGATGGTCGTTGATCGTCGGGTCCTCCGGCACCAGTTCGATTGCCTTTTCAAGCGATTGCACCGCGCCGGCATAGTCGCCCATGCGGTAATGCGCCCAGCCGAGGCTGTCGACGACGTAGCCGTCTTCGGGACGCAGCGCGACCGCCTTCTCGATCATCTTGAGGCCGCGTTCGAGGTTTTCGCCGCGGTCGATCCAGGAATACCCGAGATAGTTCAGCACCAGCGGCTGGTCGGGCTTCAGCTTGAGCGCATGCAGCAGATCGCCCTCGGCGCGCTGCCATTGGCCGGAGCGTTCGAGCACGACGCCGCGGTCGTAAAACAAACCCCAGCGCTCCGGCAGGCCGGCAGTGGCAGTGCGGCGAATGGCTTCGTCGTAGGCGCCGACCGCTTCGCTAAACCGCTTCTTGCTGCGCAGGATGTCGCCGAGCTGCACCTCCGCCCCGATCAGGTCGGTGCGCTCGGCCGCCATGGCCTTGAGCTGGGTGATCGCTTCGTCGCTGCGGCCCATTGTGTCGAGATCGACGGCGCCGCGCAGCCGCGCCGACCACGAATAGGGCGAGTTCGGCGGAATGCCGGCGAGCACGGCGAGACTTTGCTCGGGCTTGTTCTCGGCGCCGAGGATGTCGGCGAGCAGCAGCTGGGCGAGCGGAAATTGCGGCCGCAATTCCAGGGCAAAGCGGTCATAGAGCAGCGAGAGATCGATCGTCTCCGCCTGGTTCAGCACGCTTGCCAGATCGAACAGGGATTCGGCCAGTCCGTCGGCGGCCGAGCGGATCGTCGGCTGGGGCGGACCGGAAGGCCGCATGGCACCGGTCGACAGAGCGAGGTCGTTGCCGCCGCTTTCCTTGATGAAACGCTGGTACAGCGCCTTTGCCCGGTCGGCGTGACCATGCCGCAGGTCGAAATTGGCAATCGCATCGGTCAGCCGCCAATTGAGCTGCTTGTTCTCTTGCAGCGTTTTGTCGAAATACTGCTGCGCTTTGTCGGTCTTGCCGGCGAAGTCATAAAGCAGGCC
>DATLTH010000544.1:0-2814 GCA_035533695.1 Allostellaceae bacterium
TTCCAGCCGCCGAAGCTGTGGAACGCCATCGGCACCGGAATGGGGACGTTGACGCCGACCATGCCGATCTGGACGCGGTTGGTGAATTCGCGCGCGGCGTCGCCGTCGCGGGTGAAGATCGCGACCCCGTTGCCGTATTCGTGGTCGTTGCAGAGCTTGATGGCGTCCTCGAAATCGCGGGCGCGCACCACCGACAGAACCGGGCCGAAAATCTCCTCCTTGTAGATGCGCATCTCGGGCTTGACGTCGTCGAAGACGCAGCCGCCCATGAAGAAGCCGTTCTCGTAGCCCTGCAGTTTGAGGCCGCGGCCGTCGACGACGAGCTTGGCGCCTTCCGCGATCCCGAGCTCGACATAGGAGCGCACCCGCTCGTAATGCGCCCGGGTGACGAGCGGCCCCATCTCGGCTTCGGGGTCGGTGCCGGGGCCGATCTTCAAGGCGCGCACCCGCGGCACCAGTCTGTCCATCAGCCGGTCGCCGACGCCGCCGACCGCGACCGCGACCGACACCGCCATGCAGCGCTCGCCGGCGGCGCCATAGGCCGCGCCCATCAAGGCGTCGGTCGCCTGGTCGAGATCGGCGTCGGGCATCACCACCATGTGGTTCTTGGCGCCGCCCAAGGCCTGCACCCGCTTTCCGGCGGATGCCGCCGTCGCGTAGATGTAGCTGGCGATCGCGGTCGAGCCGACAAAGCTGACGGCATCGACCTCGGGGTGGTTGAGCAACGCGTCGACCGCCGCCTTGTCGCCGTTGACGGCGTTGAAGACGCCGGGCGGCAGGCCGGCCTCGATCAACAATTCGGCGATGCGTTGGCCGACCGAGGGGTCGCGCTCGGACGGCTTCAGGATGAAGGTGTTGCCGCAGGCGAGCGCCATCGGGAACATCCACATCGGCACCATCGCCGGAAAATTGAACGGCGTGATCCCGACGCAGACGCCCAAGGGCTGGCGCACCGACCAGCTGTCGATGCCGCGGCTGACCTGCTCGGTGATCTCGCCCTTCAGCAGATGCGGAATGCCGCAGGCGAACTCGACCACTTCGAGGCCGCGCATGATCTCGCCCTGCGCGTCGGAAAAGATCTTGCCGTGTTCCTCGGAGATGACCCGCGCCAATGCGTCGTGATCGCGATGCAAGAGTTCGAGGAACTTGAACATGACGCGCGCGCGCGACAACGGTGCGGTTGCGGCCCAGCCCGGAAACGCCGCCCTTGCCGCCTGCACCGCGGCATCGATCTCGCCGGTGCTGGCGAAGGCGACGCGGCGAACGCGCTCGCCGGTCGCCGGGTTGAACACATCGCCCCAGCGTCCGCCAGAAGCTTCCGACTGGCCGTCGACGCGCTTGCCGTTGATGAAATGCCCGACGTCGCTCATGCCTTCACCCGCAAGCTCGATTCGCTCAGGGCTCCATCATAAGCCCGGGCCGCCGTCGCAGGGCAGGAGATTTTCACCGCGCCGGCGATCGGGCATCACGCGCTGCTGCGGTCATTTTTTGGCGGCGCGTCCCGGAGGTTTTCTTTAACGCAACATCGGATATGATGGGCGCACACGCATGGCGGGTGCGAGATGTCGGGTGACGCGGTCACGGTCGTGCCGGTTTTGATGATCGCGGTTGCTTATATGCTGCCGACGCTGATCGCCTATGCGCGCGATGCTTCGGAGCGCCAGACCATCGTTATCGTCAACCTCGCTTTCGGCTGGACGCTGATCGGCTGGATTGTCGCGCTGATGTGGGCAACGCACGCGCCGCCCGCGGCGATCCAGTTATGGAAGAGGCGGTCACCCTAGTCGTAGAGAAGGGTCCGGGCCGGTGGCAGCACACAACGCCTTGTCGCGCATTCCTGTAACGGTGCTGACCGGCTTTCTCGGCAGCGGCAAGACGACGCTGCTCAATCATGTGCTGAAACAGCCGGACATGGCGGCGACCGCGGTCATCGTCAACGAATTCGGCGAGATCGGCCTCGACCACCTGCTGGTCGAAAGCGCGACCGAGGACGTGGTGCTGCTCAACAGCGGCTGTCTGTGCTGCACGGTGCGCGGCGACATCGCCAATACGCTGACCGATTTGTTCGTCGGCCGGGTCAAGGGGCGCGTCCCCTATTTCACCCGCGCCGTCATCGAAACGACCGGGCTTGCCGATCCCGCCCCGGTATTGCATGCGCTGATCTCGGACCCGATCGTCGCCGAGCGCTATATGATCGACGGCGTGGTGACGACGGTCGATGCGGTCAACGGCGCCGGGACGCTCGACCGCCAGATCGAGGCGGTCAAGCAGGCCGCGGTCGCCGACCGGCTGATCGTCACGAAAGCCGACCTCGCCGATCAGGCCGCCCTTGCCGCGCTCGAGACAAGGCTCGCCATGCTCAACCCCGGCGCCCCAAGGCTGCGCGCCCTCAATGGCGCGGTCGATCCGAACGTCCTGTTCGGCCTCGGCCTGTTCGACCCGCAGACGAAAAGCGTCGAGGTGCAGCGCTGGCTGCAGGATGAGGCCGTCGCGGCGCACGATAGCCACGATGGCGAAGACACCGGGCACGGCCACGAACATCACGACGTCAACCGCCACGACGCGCGGATCCGCGCCTTTTGCATCACCCGCGACCGGCCGATCTCGTGGAGCGCGCTATCGGGCTGGCTTGACGCACTGGCGACGATGCGCGGCGACGATCTGTTGCGGGTCAAGGCGATCATCGCGCTCGCCGACCGCCCGGAGCAGCCGGTGGTCCTGCACGGCGTGCAACACCTGTTTCATCCGCCGGTGCTATTGCCCGCCTGGCCGAGCGAGGATCGCCGCACCCGCATCGTGTTCATCACCCGCGAC
>DATLTH010000545.1:0-22074 GCA_035533695.1 Allostellaceae bacterium
TGCGCCAGATGCACCGCCTGCGCCGATTCTTCGACGACGACGGTGCGGCTCAACTCCGCGCGCTCGGCGAGCTGCAAGGTGACGACATCGTTGCGCCAGTAGCGCCCCTCGCCAACGTACACGTCGAGCAGATTGGCGCGACTGCCCGCGCCGAGCCGGACAAGGCTGCGCGTGTGGAACGACGTCGTGCTGATGCCCGAGGCGAGGTGAATGACCTCGATCGGCTCGTCCAGGCTCATGCCCGGCGGGACGTCCAGGATGTAGCCGTCGGCGAAAAACGCCGCGTTGAGCGCGGCAAACGGGTGGGCCGCCTCGCTCGCGCCATCGCCGAGCGCGGCGCGCGCCAGATCGGGACGCTCGGCCACCGCCCGGGCCATCGCGCCGAACCAGACCCCCTGCGGCACCTCGCCGGTCGACCAGGCGGCGGCGACATGTCCGTCGACGAGCACAAGGCGCGGCCCGGCGGCGCCGAGCGACAGTCCGGCGATGCGCTCGCGCAACACCGCGGCCTCCGGCAGGGCATGCGCAGCTTCCGGCAGCAGCGGCTGCTGTTGCAGCGGCTGCAGGTCGAGATAGCGCCAGCTCTCGCTGCGCCGGGTGGGAAAGCCAAGCTCGGCGAAGCGGGTCATCGCCTGCTGCCGGCGCGCGGCCAGCCACCCCGGCTCGCGCGGGTCGCGAGCAAAGCGCGCGAGATAGTCCCGCGCCTCGGGCTTGACCGGAAAATCGACGACCGCGTTCATGGCTGTTTCCGCGCGCTCACGCCGCGTCGCCGGCAATTTCGTCAATCGTGCCGTAGCCGCGCTGCTCCAGCTCGGCGGCCAGATTCTTGTCGCCGGACTGGATGATGCGGCCGTCCTGCAACACGTGCACATGATCGGGTTCGACGTAATCCAAGAGGCGCTGATAGTGGGTGATCATGACGATCGCGCGGTCGGGGACGCGCAGCCCGTTGACCCCGCGCGCCACGACCCGCAGGGCGTCGATGTCGAGGCCGCTGTCGGTCTCGTCGAGGATCGCGAGCTTCGGCTCCAGCATCGCCATCTGAAAAATCTCGTTGCGCTTCTTCTCGCCGCCGGAAAACCCGACATTGACCGCGCGCTGCAACAGATCGTCGCCGATATCCAAGAGTTTCAATTTCGCGCGCACCAGGCGCAGGAACTGGCCGGCATCGAGCTCTGCGTCGCCGCGGTGGCGGCGCCCGGCATTGACCGCCGCGCGCAGGAAATAGGTGTTGTTGACCCCCGGGATCTCGACCGGGTACTGGAACGCGAGAAAGACGCCCTCGCGCGCCCGCTCGTCGGCCGGCATCGCGAGGAGGTCGCGGCCGAGATAGCGCACGCCGCCTTGGGTCACCTCGTAGCCCTCGCGCCCCGCCAATACCGCGGCGAGCGTCGATTTGCCCCCGCCGTTCGGCCCCATGATCGCGTGCACCTCGCCGGCCTTAACCGACAGATCGATCCCCTTCAGGATCTCGCGGCCATCGGCGAGGCGGGCGTGCAGGTTGTCTATTTCAAGCATTACCTAATCCCGGCATCCCGGCGAAAGCCGGGACCCATTCTTCCGCTGGCGATCTGCATCCTGACGCGCACCAGCCTCGCAACTCCCTGGAACTGTCATATCGCGGCACACCAATGGGTCCCGGCTTTCGCCGGGATGGCGGAACCGGTTCATCCGACGCTGCCTTCGAGGCTGACGGCGAGGAGCTTTTGCGCTTCGACGGCGAACTCCATCGGCAATTCCTTCAGCACGTCCTTGCAGAAGCCGTTGACGATCAGGGACAGCGCGTCCTCGTCCTTGATGCCGCGCTGGCGGCAGTAGAACAGCTGGTCGTCCGAAATCTTCGAGGTCGTCGCCTCGTGCTCGACCCGCGCCGAGGGGTTGCGCACCTCGATATAGGGCACGGTGTGGGCGCCGCAGCGGTCGCCGATCAGCAATGAGTCGCATTGCGTATAGTTGCGCGCGCCCTCGGCCCGCGGCTGCACCCGCACGAGCCCGCGATAGGTGTTCTGGCCGCGGCCGGCCGAAATCCCCTTCGAGATGATCGTCGAGGACGTGTTCTTGCCGATATGGATCATCTTGGTGCCGGTATCGGCCTGCTGGCGGTTGTTGGTGATCGCGACCGAATAGAATTCGCCCACCGAATCATCACCCTCCAGGATGCAGCTCGGGTATTTCCAGGTGATCGCCGACCCCGTCTCCACCTGGGTCCACGAGATCTTCGACCGCGCGCCGCGGCAGGCGCCGCGCTTGGTCACGAAATTGTAGATGCCGCCCTTGCCCTCGGCGTCGCCCGGATACCAGTTCTGCACGGTCGAGTATTTGATCTGCGCGTCCTCGTGCGCGATCAGCTCGACGACCGCGGCGTGCAATTGGTTCTCGTCGCGCTGCGGCGCGGTGCAGCCTTCGAGATAGCTCACGTAGGCGCCCTTGTCGGCGATCAAGAGCGTGCGCTCGAACTGCCCGGTCTTGGCCGCGTTGATGCGGAAATAGGTCGACAATTCCATCGGGCAGCGCACGCCGGGCGGGATGTAGGCGAACGAGCCGTCGCTGAACACCGCGGAGTTGAGCGCCGCGAAGAAATTGTCGTTCTGCGGCACCACGGTGCCGAGATAGCGGCGCACCAGTTCGGGGTGTTCCTTCACCGCTTCGCCGAACGAGCAGAAGATGATGCCGAGTTCGCCGAGCTGCGTCTTGAACGTCGTCGCCACCGACACGCTGTCGAACACCGCGTCGACCGCCACCCCGGCCAGTTGCACGCCCGCCAGCGCTTCGCGCTCGCGCAGCGGAATGCCGAGCTTCTCGTACATCGCCAGCAATTCGGGATCGACCTCGTCCAGGGATTTCGGCCCGGCACTCTGCTTCGGCGCCGAGTAGTAGGTCGCGGCCTGGTAGTCGATCGGCGCGACGTTGACCTTGGCCCAGTTGGGCTCGGTCATCTCGCGCCAGGCGCGGAACGCCGCGAGCCGCCAGTCGAGCAGCCATTCCGGCTCCTCTTTCTTGGCCGAGATGAAGCGCACCGTGTCCTCGTCGAGGCCGGGCGGCGCCGTATCGGCTTCGATATCGGTGACAAAGCCGTATTTGTAGCCCTCCTGCGAGAGCGCACGGATCGTTTCCTCGGTCTCGAGGGAGGCGCTCATCGGGGGGCCTCGACGCTGGTGCTGGTCGGGGTGCTAACCGCTTCGGCAAATGCCGAAGTGGGCGGTGCGAAGGCGAAGGGCGAGATCATGTCGGCGAGCGAGATCGCCGACAGCGCGGTTCCGACCGCCCGGTTGATCGCCGCCCAGTGCGGCCGGGTCGGGCACCACGTCGTGCGGTCGCAATCGTCGCTGTGGATCGAGCATTGCGTCATCCCGATATCGCCGTCGATCGCGGCGACGACCTCGGCGACCGAGATGCCTGCCGGGCGGCGCGCCAGGCGATACCCGCCGGCCGCGCCGCGGGTCGCGGTCGCCAGCCCCGCATGGGTCATCGCCTTCAACAATTTGGCGACGGTCGCGCGCGGCAGTCGCGTCGCGGCGGCGACCGAAGCGGCGGTCTCCTGCCGTTCGGGATGGGAAGCGAGGTGGGCCGCGACGATGACGCCGTAATCGGCGAGCTTCGACAGGATGATCATTGGCACGGAACCGCGGCTCTGCCAATTCGGACTGAATTGGTACGCAATAGATTGTCTCTGACACCGCCCTGGTCAAGGCGAAAGCGCCGCGCCCGCATCGGGCGCCCGGCGCTGTGGCGTTCTGCCGCAAAATCGGAGGCAGGTCACTCAGCGCGAAAGGTGGGAGAGCGCCAGTTCGATCGCCTTGAAGACCTGGCTGGGCAGGAACGGCTTGCGCAAGAATCCCAACGGTCGTGCCGCCTGCGCCCGTTCGCTCGTCTCCGCATCGACCAGCCCGGTGAGGAATATCGCCGGCAGGTCAAATTTCTGGCGCAACAGGCAGGCCAGCTCGACGCCGTCGATCGGCCCGGTCAGGCGGATGTCGACCAATGCCAGAGAGGGGGCGGTTTCCGCCGCCAGAGAGAGCGCCTCGGGACCGGAGGCGGCGATGCCGGCAATCCGGAACCCCGATTCGCCCAGCACCTCTTCGATGTAGCTGGCGATCAGCGCTTCGTCCTCGACAATCAGGACGCTCGCCGGCTTGCTTCGGCCCTCTTGCGCAACCACTTGAAACCCATTGTCTGCCATGGGCACGCTCCCAGCCGATCAAGGGAAAGTGCTTGAGGCCAGAACGCCAATTCCAGGTGCTTGGTTCACCGTTGCGTCGTCAGGCTCGGGCGGCAATCGTTAGCAAGTGGTTAACGGGATCGAAATTCGGCGGGGCCAGGCGCGATGAAACTTCTGGTCATCGAAGACGATCGCGAGACCGGCGCCTATCTGGTCAAGGGCCTGAGCGAGAGCGGCTATTCCGTCGACCATGCGGGCGACGGCCGCAACGGGCTGTTTCTCGCGACCTCGGGCAACTACGATGCGATCATTCTCGATCGCATGCTGCCGGGGATGGATGGGCTGGCGCTGTTGGGCGCGTTGCGCGGCGCCAAGATCCGCACGCCGGCGCTGATTCTTTCGGCCCTCGGCAGCGTCGACGACCGCGTCAAGGGTCTGCGCTCGGGCGGCGACGACTATCTCGTCAAGCCGTTCGCGTTCAGCGAGTTGCTCGCCCGCATCGAGGTGCTGTTGCGGCGCGGCGCCGATCAGCCGAGCGTAACCCGGCTGCGGGTCGCCGATCTGGAACTCGATCTCTTGACCCGCTCGGTCAAGCGCGGCGACAAGAGCATCGATCTCTTGCCCCGCGAGTTCCAGTTGCTCGAATACCTGATGCGCAATGCCGGCCGGGTCGTGACCCGGACGATGCTGCTCGAAAACGTCTGGGACTATCACTTCGACCCGCAGACCAACGTGATCGACGTGCATGTCAGCCGGCTGCGACAAAAGATCGACAAGAACTTCGAGCGCCCCCTGCTTCACACCGTGCGCGGCGCGGGGTATTGCCTGCGTGCCTCGGAGTGATGGGCGCAATGGCGGACAGCGTAGCGCATCTTGAGAACCCGGCGGAGCGCGTACCGGGGGCGGCTTCGGCCCGATCCGGCAGGGCGCTCATTGCCGCATGGCCGCGTGCTGCGGCGGCATTGTTCCGATCGGGGTTCCGGTCGGCGTTCCGGTCGGCGCGGCGCCTCGTGCGGACCCACGCGTTCCGGCTCGCCGCCCTCTATTTCCTCGTCTTTGCCGCCTCGGTGATCGGGGTGCTGTTCTTCGTCTATTGGACGAGCGCCGATTTCGTCGAGCGGCAGACCGAGGCGACGCTCGACGCCGAGATCACCGGGCTTGCCGAGCAATATGCGCAGCGCGGCCTCAGCGGCCTCGTCCAGATCATTGCGGCGCGCAGCGCCGGCGATCGCGGCGACGGCATGCTCTACCTCGTCACCAATCGCGACGGGCGGCCGCTCGCCGGCAATATCAGCGGCTGGCCGGCCGGCGTGCCGTCGCGTTCCGGCTCGGTGTCGTTCCAGATCGAGGTGCCGGTCAAGGGGGTCCGCGAGACCCATCCGGCGCGCGGGGTGCTGTTTGTGATCCCCGACGGCTACCGGCTGCTCGTCGGGCGCGACATCAGCGATGCCGCGGCATTCCGCGAGCGGATCAAGATGACGCTGCTGTGGGCCGGGCTGGTCGGGCTCGCGCTCGGGCTCGCCGGCGGAACGATCATGAGCCGCAACATGCTGCGCCGGGTCGAGCAGGTCAACCGCACCGCCGAGCGGGTCATCGCCGGCAATCTCTCCGACCGGGTGCCGCGCCGCGGAACGAACGACGAATTCGACCAGTTGGCCGGCAATCTCAACGGCATGCTGGAGCAGATCGAGCGGCTGATGACCGGCATGCGCGAGGTTACCGACAATGTCGCGCACGATCTGAAGACGCCGCTCTCCCGGCTGCGGGCGCGGCTCGAGCTGGCCCTGATTGGTTCCCCCGAGGACGCGGCCGGCCAGAGCGAAGCAGTCCGCGCGGCGATCGATGAGGCCGACCATCTGCTCGCGACGTTCAACGCGCTCCTCAGCATCGCCGAATTGGAGGCCGGCGCCGGGGGCCGCGCCGGCGATCTGCTCGACCTGGCCGAGGTCGCCCAGGCGGTTGGAGAGCTCTACGAGCCGGTGGCCGAGGAAAAGGGGATCATGCTCAGGCTCGACAATGCCGCCCCGACGATGATTCGCGGCGATCGCCATCTGCTGTCGCAGGCTGTCGCCAACCTGCTCGACAACGCCGTCAAATACGGCGGCACCGGCGAGATCGCGATCGAGGTGCGGCAGCGCGACGGCCGCGCCCTGCTCGACATCCTC
This sequence comes from Allostellaceae bacterium, assembly GCA_035533695.1. Taxonomy (GTDB): domain Bacteria; phylum Pseudomonadota; class Alphaproteobacteria; order ATCC43930; family CGMCC-115725; genus DATARH01. Next base: position 6,325 of record DATLTH010000545.1, read on the forward strand.
GATCACGGGCCGGGCATTCCCGAAGCCGAGCGCGATGCCGTCTTCAACCGATTCGTCCGGTTGGAGCGGAGCCGCAGCACGCCGGGAAATGGCCTCGGCCTCAGCCTCGTCCGAGCGGTCGCCCGCCGGCACGACGCGACTGTCTCGCTCGGCGAGAATTACCCCGGGCTCAGAGTACGGCTCGATTTTCCGGCATGTTCGCAGGCGAGCTAGCGCTTGCCGTGACGATCCTCGTCAGGGGCGCTGCCGTCGATCCGACGGGCAGTCTCGACCATCATCTCGCGAAGCCCCTGCGCGTCGTAGCCGGCGCTGCGCAAAACCGGCGTCATGATCTCGTCGTCGAGCAGGTCTTCGAGGCTTGCCTCATAGCGGCAGCATTCCGCGTGTCCGGCCATGGTCCCCTCCTCGCCTGCAAACATGTACGCACCATCGGCGCAAAGCGTGTCCGCTTTGTGACGCGGGTTCGGAATTTTCGCGGCAATCGTTCCGCCGGCCCGCCCGCCTTCTCACCCGCTTTTTCGCCGGGGTGGAACCGGCACGCAGCACCGCATATGGGTGCGGTCCCGCAACTCGCCCACAAGCTGAACGGCCGGCGGCTTCCAGATATTCCCAGGCAATCATCCCTGGCCGGGCCGCGAGGCGCCGCGTGATCGCCGCATTTGTCGCCGCGATCGTCGATTTCGCGCGCCGCCATGCCGCTTCGGTCGCGCTCGCCGGCGTCGCCGTGGCGCTTGCCGCCGGCTTCTACGCCGCGACGCATCTCGCGATCGACACCGATCTCGACCGCCTGCTGCCGGCCGACGTGGCATGGCGGCGCAACGAGATCGCGCTCGATAAGGCATTTCCGCAGAACAACAATCTGCTGGTGCTGGTGATCGACGGGAAGACGCCCGATCTCGCCGATCGCGCGGCGCGGGCGCTTGCCGACCGGCTCAGCGCCGAACCGGATTTGTTCAGATATGTGCGGCAGCCGGATGGCGGGCCGTTCTTCGATCGCAACGGCCTCTTGTTTCTGTCGCTCGGCGAATTGCAGACGATGTCGGACAAGCTGATCGCGGCGCAGCCGCTGATCGGCAGTCTGGCGCACGATCCCAGTCTGCGCGGGCTGTTTGACACGCTGGCCCTGTTTGTCGGCGAGGCGGGGAAGGATCGGGGCGCGACGGTACGGCTCGACCCGACCTTGACGGCGATCGCCGGGGCCGTAGAGCGGGTTGTGGCCGGCCAGGCGGAAGCCTTGTCATGGCAGCGGATGATGACCGGCCGCGCCTCCAAGCCGCGTGACCGGCGCCGCTTTGTGTTGACGCGGCCGGTGCTCGACTTTGCCGCGCTCGAATCGGGCGCCCGGGCAACCACCGAGATTCGCCGCATCGCCGCCGAACTTGCGCTGGACCCGCAGCACGGCGTGCTCCTGCGCCTGACCGGCCCGGTGGCGCTCAACGACGAGCAGTTTGCGACATTGCGCGCCGGGGCGTTCAGATCAACCGCGCTGTCGATCGTCCTGGTCTGTGCGATCCTGTTCGCGGCATTGCGCTCGGCCAAGCTCGTTGCCGCGATCCTGGTGACGCTGGCGGCCGGCTTGATGTTGACGGCTGGTTTCGCCGCCTTGGCGATCGGCGCGCTCAACCTGATCTCGGTCGCCTTCGCCGTGCTGTTCATCGGCCTGGCGGCCGATTTCAGCATCCAGTTCAGCGTGCGCTATCGCGACCAGCGGCACCGCTTGGGCGCGCTGCCGGACGCGCTGCGCGGCGCCGCCGGCACAATCGGCCCGGCATTGCTGCTGGCCGCCGGCGCGACGGCGATCGGCTTCCTGTCGTTCGTGCCGACCCCCTATACCGGAATCCGCGAACTCGGCTGGATCGCCGGGTGCGGCATGATCATCGCGATCGTCCTCAATCTGACGCTGCTGCCGGCCGGGTTGACCTTATTGCGGCCGCGCGGCGAGGCGGAGCCGGTCGGGTTTCGCTGGGCCGCGCCGCTCGACCGCTGGCTGCTGCAGCGGCGCGGCTGGGTTGCCGCCGCCGCCGCCGTTGTGGCGCTGGCGTGTCTGGCGTTGCTGCCCCGCGTCGCCTTCGATTTCGATCCGCTGGACCTGAAGAACCCGAAGGGCGAGGCGGTGGCCACGGCGCGCGACCTGATGAAGGACCCGATGACCACGCCCTATACCGCCGAGATCCTCACCGGGTCGCTGAGCGAGGCGGCTTCCATCGCCGAGCGCATCGCGAAATTGCCCGAGGTCGCGCAGGCCATCACCGCCTCCAGCTTCATCCCCGAGGATCAGCAGAAGAAGCTCGCCATCGTCAGCGATCTCGGCCTCTTGCTCGGCGCCACGCTGACACCGGCGACGACCCTGCCGGCGCCGAGCGACAGCGACATCCTGCGGGCGATGGCAAAGTGCCGCGACGCCTTGCGCCCGCTTGCCGTGCCGGGCGGTTCGCCGGGTGGTTCGCCGGGCGGCGAGCAAAGCCCCGCGGCCCGCCTCGCAAACGCCCTCGATGCGGCGGTGGCGCGCGGCCCGGCGATCGTGCCGGCGTTGCGCGCGGCCTTATTGACCGGATTGCAGCAGCGGCTGACCGCCTTGCGCGCGGCGATCCAGGCGAAGCCGGTGACCTTGGCGAGCCTGCCGCCGCAACTGCGCGACAGCTGGATCGCAGCCGATGGCCGCGCCCGGGACGAGGTCTTCCCGAAAGGCGACGCCCGCGACCCGGCGGTGCTCGCCCGGTTTGTCAGGGCGGTGCGCACGGTCAGCCCGGACGCGACCGGCACGCCGGTGACGATCCAGGAGGCCGGCCGTCTGATCAGCTCGGCCTTTATCGAGGCGGGGGTCATCGCCATCGCCGCGATCACATTGCTGCTGGCGCTGGTGTTGCGCCGGCTGCGCGATGTGGCTCTGGTGATCCTGCCATTGCTGCTCGCGGCGATGCTGACCCTGGCGGTCACCGTCGTCATCGGCCTGCCGCTCAACTACGCCAACATCATCGCCTTGCCGCTGCTGCTCGGCATCGGGGTCGCCTTCGACATCTATTTCGTCATGAACTGGCGCGCCGGGCAGGACCATCACCTGCAGTCGAGCACGGCGCGCGCCGTCGTCTTCAGCGCGCTGACCACGGCGTCGGCATTCGGCAGCCTGATGCTGTCGAACGATCCCGGTACGGCCGACATGGGCGAATTGCTGACAATTTCGCTCGGCTGCACGTTGCTGTGCACGCTGTTCGTATTGCCGGCGCTGCTCGGCCCGGCCGGACAGGTCAGCGAGAAGGCGTCAGATCGCCGTAATTGACCAGTTCGATGCCGAGTTCGCCGATGCGCCGCCGCACCAGCGGGCTCACCAATGCCGCCAGTTCCTCTTCGTGGCGATAGCCCGGCATCGCCGCGGCGAGCGCCGGGGTCGCCCTTGTCGCCGGATGGCAATAGAGTTCGCTGACGCCCGGCGGCAGGTATGGCAGCAGGGCCAGCACGCGTTCCTCGACCATCATGCCGCTCCAGGCGATGCCGAACACCTGATCGTTGACGGCGAGCCCGGCGCGGCGCAATCGCCGGCGCAATGCGGCGACCGCCGGCTGGTAGACGGGCATCCGGTAGCGCTCTCCCGGAAAGGCTTTGCGCAACGACGCGGCTGGCTCGGCGGGAAGGCGAACCGCCGGCATGCCGTAATCGCGGCCGATCTCGACGACGAGCCGCGCGACGGTCGGATGCAGGTGCATGTGCTTGTGCGCGTTGACATGGTCGAGAGGGAGGCCGGTCGCGCAAAACGCCTCGAACTGGGCGCGGATTTCGGCGGCAAGCTGACGCCGCACGCCCGGCCGGAAGAAATAGCGCAACCCGGCGCGGCCCTGGAGGTCGCCGAAATGCCCGTCGGCATCGACGAGGCCGCCAATCTCGCCGGGCGGCAGCACCGCATCGCCGTCGATCAATACCAGGTGCAGTCCGACCCTGAGGCCCGGCAGGCGGCGGGCGCGCGCCACCGCATCCGATGCCGCGGGCGCCGCGACCATGAGGCTGGCGCATGACAGGATGCCGTCGCGACAGGCCGCCTCGACCGCCTCGTTGATCGCAACGTCGCGTCCGAAATCGTCAGCGCAAACGATGTGGCGCTTTAGTTGGCTCACTTCGCGGAGACCGATCGCTTCACCGTCCACCCAGCGATCCAGAATTCATGCCGATCGCCAGATTCAGCATACGTGCAAAAACGATATTCCTGGGAATCCTTACCCAGGCCAACTAGGTGCTTCGAAAGGTAGTCTAAATTAGCGTCCGTTTGGCCTCTCGGATTGTCAGAAATGATGAGAATGTATCCGTTCTCGACATTGTAGAGTTTATCAACGTCCTTTTGCATGTTACGGAATTGGCGACTTTCTTGGCCGTTTTTCCAATTTTTCATTTCGAAATAATGATTTTGATCATTGACGATGACCTTCAGATCCCAACCTTCCGTCGTTTTCTCGGTTACGGCGTCCCATCTCGCCAAGACCGCCCGCCAGACGACAAATTGGTAATAACGTTCATTCTGATTCCGTACTAACCCTCCGTGTTTTCCGCGATTGTAAACCGCTGTTCTGACGAGGCAGTCTTCCAACTCAAGCGCGAGACCGCCAAGCGTGACGACTTCGCGTAGAATGTCCTCTGACACGGCCACCTCCTTCCGAGCGTGAACCCTCTATCCCGTCACCCCCGCGGAAGCGGGGGTCCAAAGCGCCAGACAGCGCTACGAGGCGACGAGTATGCGACCCTGCGTTTACATAATGGCCAGCCGCCGACACGGCACCCTGTACGTCGGAGTCACCAGCGACTTGAGCCGCCGTGTGTGGGAGCACAAGAACGACCTGATCGACGGTTTTACCAAGCGATATTCCGTCCACACACTCGTCTACGCCGAGCATCACGCGACAATGGCCGACGCCATTTTTCGAGAGAAGTGCATCAAAAAGTGGCTCAGAGCGTGGAAGATCGAACTAATTGAGCAGGTCAACCCGGATTGGGCGGACCTGTCGGCCGAAATCATATAAGCCGGGAACGCTCGCTGGACCCCCGCTTTCGCGGGGGTGACGAGAAACTCGACGGCTCAGCCGGCCAGCTCGCGGTGGCGCAGAAACTGGAAGAACTCGACGCCCTCGCGCAGCCGGCGGCGCATCATTTGCGGGCTCTTGATCATCTCGCCGACCAATGAGGCGATCTTCTTCCGGCGGAAATAGAAGCGTTTGTAGAAGGTTTCGAGCGATTCGAAGATTTCGGTGTGGCTGAGGTGCGGATAGTGCAGCGGCGCGATCTGCACCCCGTGGTCATCGATCAGTTCGGCGTGCGCGATGTCGAGCCAGCCCTGATCCACCGCCTGGCGGTAAAGCTCGGTGCCGGGGTAGGGCGCGGCCAGCGACACCTGGATCGTGTGCGGGTTGATCTCGGCGGCGAAGTTGATCGTTTCTTCGATCGTCTCCTTGGTCTCGCCGGGCAGCCCGAGGATGAAGGTGCCGTGGATCGTGACGCCAAGCTCGTGGCAGTCCTTGGTGAAGCGGCGGGCGACATCGACCCGCATGCCCTTTTTGATGTTGTGGAGGATCTGCTGGTTGCCGCTCTCGTAGCCGACGAGCAGCAATCTGAGGCCGTTGTCGCGCAAAACTTCGAGCGTCGCGCGCGGCACGTTCGCTTTGGCGTTGCACGACCAGGTGACGCCGAGCTTGCCAAGCTCCTTGGCGATCGCCTCGGCGCGCGGCAGGTTGTCGGTGAAGGTGTCGTCGTCGAAGAAGAACTCCTTGACCTGCGGGAAATGGCTCCGCGCCAGCCGGATCTCCTCGATGACGTGGGCGACGCTGCGCACCCGGTAGCGGTGCCCGCCGACCGTCTGCGGCCACAGGCAGAAGGTGCAGCGCGACTTGCAGCCGCGCCCGGTATAGAGCGACAAATAGGGGTGTTTCAGATAGCCGATAAAATAATCTTCGACGTGCAAGTCGCGCTTGTAGACTTCGGTGACGAAGGGGAGGCTGTCCATATCCTCCAGCACGGCGCGCGGCCGGTTGTGAACGACGGCCCCGGCCCCGTCGCGCCACGACAGCCCGTCGATGTCGGCGAGCTTGCGGCCCTCGGCCACCTCCTTGATCGTGAAGTCGAATTCCTCGCGGGCGACAAAATCGATCGCCTGTGAAGCGGTGAAGCTCGCGTCCGGCTCGACCGCGACCTTGGCCCCGACGAGGCCGATCTTGAGCCGCGGATTGGTATCCTTGAGCGCTTCGGCGACCTTCAGATCGGCGGCGAAGGACGGGGTCGAGGTGTGCAATACCGCCAACTCGTACTCGCCGGCGAGCGGCAGCACATCGTCGAGCCGCAGCCGCGCCGGCGGGGCGTCGATCAGCCGGCTGCCGGGAACCAATGCCGCCGGCTGGGCGAGCCAGGTCGGGTACCAGAACGAGCGAATCTCTCGCTTGGCCTGGTAGCGCGAGCCGGCCCCGCCGTCGAACCCGTCGAACGACGGCGGGTGCAGAAACAGGGTCTTCATCATGCCGACTGATCCCCTTCGACGCTCATATGGCCATCCGGGTCGATGCGGAACAGCTGGCCGCGCCACAAAACGCTGCGCCCGCAGAAACTACCGAGAAACACGGCAAAGGACAAAACATCCCGCAACGGCAAGAGCCACAGCCCGGTGCGCGGCAGGTCAAGCGCGCGGGCGATCGCCCCGGCCGACAACCAGCGCAGCAGCAAAGAGGTCAGCACGACCCCGCCCCAGACGCCCAGGCTCGGCCCCCACAATGAAGCGGCCAGCGCGGTGAGGACCACGGTATGCGTCGCCAGCGAACCGGCGAACCCGGCCGGCGCCATCGCCCGCGAGGTGCGCGCCCAGCGCAGCTCGTGCCGCCACAGGCTGGCGAACGAGGCTTCGGCCAGATGATTTTCGACGATATACGGGGCGAGCACGGTTTTGAGGCCGAGCCCGCGCACGGCCGCGCCGAGGCGGTGGTCGTCGCCGAGCTCGTTGCGCAGCCGGACAAGGCCGCCGCTCTGCTCCAGCACCTCGCGGCGCAGCGCAATCGTCGCGCCGAAGCAGCCGCCGCCGATGTCGAGGGTCTCACCCACCAGGGCGCCGGGCAGAAACCCGAAATTGATGTGCAACGCCGCCAGTTGCGACCACCATCCGCCGGCCGGAACAGCCTTGTAGGCGCAGGTTACGAGGCCGGTTGCCGGGTCTGCGAGCAGTGCGGCGACGGTGCCGAGGTAATCCCTGCCGACCCGCATGTCGCTGTCAGCCAGGACGATGACATCGTGCGGTGCGGAGGGAAGCATGTTCTCGAGGTTCGCCACCTTGAGATTGCTGCCGCGGACGCGCGAATCGACGACGATCTCGATATCGCAGCGCGGCCGGTCGACGGTCAGAGCGCGCGCGACCGGCAAGGCGGCGTCGGTCCGGTCGCGAACCCCGAACACAAGCTGAAAATCGGGATAATCCTGGTCGGCAAACGAGCACAAATTGTCGAAGAGCCCCGGCTCCAGCCCGTGCAGCGGCTTCAGGACGGAGATCGCCGGCATGTCGCCCGCGGCGGGGCGCGCTCGCCGGGCGAATCGCCGCGCCACGACGGCGGCTCCGACGATATAGGACCAGGCCGCGACCAGCACCAGCGTCAGGGCAACCGCGTTCATTGCGCCTCTTCCGACACCAAGGAGAGCCGAATCGGCCGGCGATTTACGGTTGCGTCGGCACGCGGGATTCGACGATAACCCGCCGGGCCAACCGCTCCGCCATCGCCGCAAACCGCCCCTTCGGATCGCATGTCTATGATTGCCGTCTCCCCCCGAGGAGGCATTTGCTGCGCCGCCATCCTGTTGCTGGCCGCCCTGCTCGCCGGCTGCGCGACGCCCCCCAAGGACCCCGCCGAGCGCGCCGTCTTCGAGCAGACCAATGATCCGCTGGAGCCGCTCAACCGCAACATCCTCGACGTCAACCTGTTTGTCGACCGCATCCTGCTCAAGCCGGTGACCAAGGTCTATATCGCGATTGTGCCGGAGGAGGGGCGCGATGCGGTGAAGCGGCTACTCGACAACATGAAGGAGCCGGTCGTCGTCATCAACAATGTCCTGCAGGGCGAACCCAAGCGCGCCGGCATTTCGGTCGGGCGTTTTGTCGTGAACAGCACGCTGGGGGTCGCGGGCCTCTTTGATGTTGCCAAGAAATGGGGGCTCGACCGGCAGAACGCCGACTTCGGACAGACGCTATACGTATGGGGGCTGCCGGAGGGGCCGTATCTGATCGTGCCGATCCTCGGGCCGTCGAACCCCCGCGACCTGATCGGCATGGGCGCGGATGCGTATATCGATCCATTCAGCTACCTGGCAACGAGAGAGGACCTCGACGAGATCGAGATCAGCCGCTTCGTCCTCGGCGGCATCGACCAGCGCGCCCGCGCGATGGACATCCTCGACGATCTGCAGAAGAACTCGCTCGATTTCTACGCCCAGCTGCGCAGCCTCGCGCAGCAGCACCGCGCGGCCGAGTTGCGCCGCGGCAAGGCGCCGCAGCCGGGCGCGAACTTCTACGAGGATCCGAACAAGATGCCGGCCGGGTCGGCGACGCGTTCTGCGCCGCCGCCATCGACAACACCGGCGCCGCTGCCCGCCAAGGCCGAATCGGGTGGCGCGGCGGCCGCACCCTCACCCCGTCCGTAATTTGGCGATGCGCTGTTCGAGCATGCGCACCAGCCCGTCGGCGCCGCCCTGTTGCAGCACGGCGAGGAATTCCGACCGGCGGGTCGCCAGTTCGCTGACCGTGCCGCTCAGGTATACGTCGATGACCTTCCACCCGCCGGCGGCGGCTTGCCGCATCAGATAATTGAGCTGCACCGCCTTGCCGTTCGCTTTGACGAGCCGGCTTTCGACGATGACGCCATTGGGGTTGGGCACCGCCTGCGGCGTCACCTCGAACCGCTCGCCGCCATAGCCGTCGAACCGGTTCGCGTAGACCGAGATCGTGTATCGCGAAAACGCTGCCGTCAGGCGCTGCTGCTGATCCGCGGCGAACTGGGTCCAGGCGGGACCGACCGCAATCCGGGTCATCAGCGCCAGGTCAAAGGTCTCCGAGATGGCTGGGGCAAGCCGGCTGTACCGCTGATCGAAGGTGAGCCGCTTTGCCAGTTTCATCTCCGCCAGCAGCGCGTCGTAGAAATGCTCGATCAACGCTGCCGGCGCGGTGCCGGGGTCGGCCGCCGAGACGCTTTGTGGCCGCAGGAGGATCGCCGCCGGCAGGCCGAGCAGCAGGCGTCGAGAAATCGGCATCGTGGCCTGTCAAATGCTTCGCGCAAGCGTTAGTGATAACAAACCGGTCGGGTTGGCACAGGCGCAAAATGCGGCGCATGTCGATTCCGGGCCGGATTGCGGCGTCCCGCCGCAGCATTGCGCGCGACGCGCGAACTGTGGCAGGGATAGCCGCCATGGCTGTTCCAGGCCGCTGCCGCTCGGCGGCGCCAGCGAGGCGATGAGGCAGAATGATGCGAGTGGTGCTAGCCCAGCCCCGCGGGTTTTGTGCCGGGGTCGAACGGGCGATCGAAATCGTCGAGCGCGCCCTCGAAAAATATGGGCCGCCGATCTACGTCCGCCACGAGATCGTGCACAACCGCCATGTCGTCGAGCGGCTGCGCGCCAAGGGCGCCCAGTTTGTCGACGAAATCGACGAGGTGCCGCCCGGCTCGGTGACGATCTTCAGCGCCCACGGGGTGGCGAGCGAGATCGAACGGCGAGCGGGCGAGCGCGGCCTGCCGGTCATCGACGCCACCTGCCCGCTGGTGTCCAAAGTGCACATCGAAGGCCAGCGTTACGCCAACCAGGACCGCGAGATCATTCTGATCGGACATGCCGGCCATCCCGAAATCCAGGGTACGATGGGGCGGATCACCGGCCGGGTTCACCTGATCTCGCGGCCCGAGGAAGTGGCGAGGCTGAAGGTCAGCGACCCCGACAAGCTCGCCTTCATCACCCAGACGACGCTGAGCGTCGACGATACCAGAGCGGTCATCGAGGCATTGAAGGCGCGGTTTCCCTCGATCCTCGGGCCGGACACCAAGGACATCTGCTATGCCACCCAGAACCGCCAGCGGGCGGCGCGGGAACTGGCGAAGATCGTAGACGTTGTTCTCGTTGTCGGTGCGCCCAACAGCTCGAATTCGAATCGGTTGCGCGAGATCGCCGCCGAATGCGGGGTGCCGAGCTATTTGATCGAGGATGCGCGCGCCCTCGACGCGCGCTGGCTCGACGGGGTGTCGTCGGTCGGCATCACGGCGGGCGCCTCGGCCCCCGACGCGTTGGTCGAGGACCTGATCGCGCGCCTGCGCGAGACCAATACGATCGAGCTCGAAGTGCTGCCGGGGGTCACCGAAAACGTCCGCTTCCGCATGCCGAAGCAACTCGCCGACAGCCCCTCCCGCTGACGCGCTTTTGACCAGGAGTTGCCGTGGCCATCTCGCTGCACCAGAAGATCCGCGTCGGCGCCTATGTTCTCGGGCGTCATTTGCGCGGCGTCCGGCGCTATCCGCTCGTCCTGATGCTGGAGCCGCTGTTCCGCTGCAACCTGGCCTGTGCCGGCTGCGGCAAGATCGACTACCCGGACGCGATCCTGAACCAGCGGCTCAGCGTCGCGGAATGCCTCGAAGCGGTCGATGAATGCGGCGCCCCCGTCGTTGTCGTCGCCGGCGGCGAGCCGCTGTTGCACCGGGAAATCGAGCAGATCGTTCGCGCGATGATCGCCCGAAAAAAGTTTGTCTATCTCTGCACCAACGCGCTGCTGCTGGAGAAAAAGATCGACCTGTTCGAGCCGAACCCGTTCTTCGCGTGGACGGTCCACCTCGACGGCGACCAGCAAGACCACGACCGTTCGGTGTGCCAGGACGGGGTTTACGACCGCGCGGTGGAAGCGATCCGCCTCGCCAAGGCGCGCGGCTTCCGGGTCAACATCAATGCCACCCTGTTCGATAATGCCGAGCCCGAGCGGATCGCGCGGTTCTTCGATGCGGTGACCGAGATGGGCATCGACGGGATCACCGTGTCGCCGGGCTATGCCTATGAGCGCGCCCCCGACCAGGCGCATTTCCTCAATCGCCGGCGCACCAAGGAGCTGTTTCGCGAAATCTTCCGGCGCGATCGCGGCCGCCGCTGGTCGTTCAACCAATCGGGATTGTTTCTGGATTTTCTCGCCGGCAATCAAACCTACCGCTGCACGCCGTGGGGCAACCCGACGCGCAACTATTTCGGCTGGCAGCGGCCCTGCTATCTGCTCGGCGAAGGCTATGCCAAGACCTTCAAGGAGCTGATGGACGAGACGGATTGGGATTCCTACGGCACCGGCAATTACGAGAAATGCGCCGATTGCATGGTGCACAGCGGCTATGAGGCGACCGCCGTTGTCGATTCGGTCCACCATCCGCTGAAGGCGGCGATGGCGGCATTACGGGGCGTGCGCACCGATGGCGAGATGGCGCCCGATATCGCGCTCGATCACCAGCGCCCCGCCGAATACGTCTTTTCCCGCCATGTCGAAGAAGCGATGGGCCGGCTCGGCAAGTCGAAGCTGGAGTCGAAGCTAGACGGCGGCAAACGCGTGACGCAGAACGCGCGCCGGGCCGGCTAGCGCGGCCAGCGCCCGCCGGGTTTCGCAGGCGAGCCTGAACAGCGCGGCGATCTGCCGCGGCTGGCGCAACACCTCGCACAGCACCCGGCTGATCGCCGGCGTGCCGTCCGCCGAGAGCGGGATCAGCGCCGCCGAGGGCAATGTCCTGGTCGCCGGGTCGGCGATCGTGCGTAGCACCAGAAATGGGATGCCGGCTGCTGCCGCGGCGTCGGCGACGATGGCGCTTTCCATGTCAACGGCGAGAGCGCCGGTCTCGCGCCAGGCGCGAGCCTTATCGTCCTCGCTCGCGAGCGCCACCCGCGCGCCGAGCACCGGACCATCCGCGGCCCCGATGGCGGCGCCCAGGTCGCTGACCTGGCGTTGGAAATCTTCGTTCGCCCGCCACCGCCGATCCTCGCCAATGACCTCCGCCGAGAGGACGACATCGCCGGGCCGCAAATGCGGCGCGAGGCCGCCGGCGACGCCGAAGCTGATCAGGCATTTCGCCCGCTGGACCGCGGCCGCGACGAGCGCCGCGGTACGGTGCGGGTCGCCGGCCCCGACAATGACCTGGAACCCGGCGGCACGGGCAATCCTTGCCTCCGCGGCAAGCCCCGAGGTGCACAGCACCGGTGCCAATGTGCGCATGCGCAGCTTCCCCTGTTGCTGCGGTATCCCGGCCGCCGCCAGCCTGCAAGACGCGCCCACCCAGGCACCGAGCGCCGCATGCTCGATCGCGTCTCTTCAAGCCAGGGGAAAAGAATGCCAGCCCGCCCCGGCGCATCCCTACGCGAGCGGGGGTCGATTGGCCAGCAAAAAGGACCGACAGTGGCGTCCGCCGGGAACTTTTTGCGAAAGCGCGCCGATCGGCCGGCGGAGCGCGGCCAAAGAATGAACGGGCGCAACGCGCCCTAAAGCCCGAACGCCACCTGCCGCGAGTTGGCCAGCGACAACCGCCGGTAGCGGGCCAATGCCCACAGCGGGAAAAACGCGCGATAGCCGTGATAGCGCAGATAGAACACCCGGGGAAAGCCGACCGCGGTGTACCACGGCTCGTCCCAGTTGCCGTCCTGGTCCTGGCTCGAAACCAGGTAGGCGATGCCGCGCGCCACGGCCGGGTGGTCGACTTCGCCGGCGGCCATCAGCGCCAGCAAGGCCCACGAGGTTTGCGATGCCGTGCTGCACGGTGCTTTGCCGCGCGGCGTCTCCGGCCAATAGCTGTCGCCGGCTTCGCCCCAGCCGCCGTCCTCCCGCTGACGGGCGAGCAGCCAGGCGACGGCCCGGCGCATTTCCGGCGCCTGCGACGCGACCCCGGCCGCATTCAACGCCGCCAGCACCGACCAGGTGCCATAGATGTAGTTGGTCCCCCATCGGCCGAACCAGCTGCCATCCTCTTCCTGCTCGTGGCGCAGATAGTCGATCCCGGTCGCCAGCACGGGGTCATCGGGCGGAGTTCCCAGCTGGGCGAGAAACCCGACGCAGCGCGCGCTGACATCGGCGGTCGGCGGATCGAGCAGCGCGCCGTGATCGCCGAAGGGAATGTGGTTGAGATAGTAGTGATCGTTGTCGGCATCAAACGATCCCCACCCGCCGCCGCGGCTCTGCATGCCGGCCACCCATTCGGCGGCGCGATCGATCGCGTTGTGGTATCGCGCCGCATCGAAGCGCTCGAGCGCCATCGCAACCGCGGCGGTGTCGTCGAGGTCCGGATAATGCGGGTTGGCGTACTGGAACGCCCAGCCGCCCGGTCGCAGTCCGGGGCGGGTTGCGGCCCAGTCGCCGAGCGTGTCGAGCACCTGCTTGCTCTCAAGCCAGTCGAGGGCACGGCGGATCGGCGCTGTCAGCCGCGTCTCGCCGACCTCCATCAGCGCATGGGCTGCGAGGGCGGTATCCCACACCGGCGACACGCAAGGCTGGCAGTAGCTGCGCTCGCCGTCAAAGACCAGCAGCTTGCGAATCGCGGCGGTCGCAGTGACGCGGTCCGGATGATCGGGCGGATAGCCGAGGCAATCGAACATCATCAGCGCGTTGGCCATCGCCGGGAAGATGCCGCCGAGCCCGTCTTCGCCATTGATCCGCTCGGTGACGAAAGCGACCGCTTTTTCGATGGCGCGCCGCCGGGGATCGGCCGGAAACATCGGCTGGGCCAGCCGCAACACCCGGTCGAGCAGGGCGAACGCATGACCGACCGGCGAGGCGGTCGATGGCGCGATCCAGCCGCGCACCCGATCCGGCGGCTCGACAAACAGCTCGCCGATCGTCACCCGGCGGGGGTTGCGAGCGGTCGGGCGCAGGGCCATCAGCACCAGGAGCGGCACCAGCACCGTGCGCGACCAGTATGAGATCTTGTCGAGGTGGAACGGAAACCAGCCCGGCAGCAGCATGATCTCGACCGGCATGACCGGCACCGCCCGCCACGGGATCTCGCCGAAGAGCGCGAGGGCGATGCGGGTGAAGACGTTGCAACGCCGCGCCCCGCCGCGCGCCAGGATCGCTTCGCGCGCGCGCCTCATATGCGGCAGATCCGCCGAGTCGCCGGCTGCCTTCAGCGCAAAATACGCCTTGACCGACGCGCTGACATCCATGGCGCCGCCGAAAAACAGCGGCCATCCGCCGTCCGTCCCCTGGGCCGAGCGCAGATAGCGCGCGATGCGCTCCTCGATCTCGGGATCGATCGTATCGAGATAATGCTCGAGCAGGATGTATTCGGCCGGGATCGTCGCGTCGGCTTCGAGTTCGAAGACCCAATGACCGTCATCGTGCTGCGACGACAGCAGCGATCCGAGCGAACGCGCAATGGCGGTGTCGAGCCCCGGCAGCGCCGCCGCCGCTCCCTGCGCCGGCGCGCTCGTTTTCCGTGCTGTCATTCCGCTTTTCATCACAGCGCGCGCTGGCAATCTCGAATCGGGGTGGGGGAGGACGTCGGACGCACCGGACCGGGGCTGGCCGCCGGCGCCGCACGGCGCTGACGCACCCGCGCCGCAGCCGCGAAGCCCGAGCGAATAGCGCCTTCGATCGTGGCGGGCAAGCCGGTATCGACATAATCGCCTGCAAGGTGAAGATTGTTCCACGCGCTGGCGGCGGAGGGGCGGCGCTTCAGCTGAATCGCCGTTGCGCGAAATGTCGCACGGCGCTCCTTGACGATGCGGGCCGGCGGGACCGCGCCTTCCGGCAGGCCGAAGGCCCGCGACACATCACGCCACAGCACCTCGCGCAGTTCATCGGCGGGGCGATCGACGATCTCGTCGGCGGCGCTGACCGTCACCGACACGACCTCGCGCTTGCGAAACACCCATTCGGCGAGGCCGCCGATGACGCCAATGAACGGCGGTGCGTCGGGCAGCGTCGAGGGCTGGAGGGTGCAGCGGAAATGCGCGTTGACGATCGGCGCATGATCGTCCGGCACGGTGAGGCCGGGGACAAGGCGCGCCGCAACCGCCGCCGGAACGGCAAGGATCACGCTGTCCTGCGGCGACAGGGCGAGGCTGCCGCCATCGACCAGCAGCTCGGCGACGCGGCCCTCGGCGAAACCGAGCGCCCTCAGCCGGCAGCCGAAGCGGATGTCGGCGCCGTGCTGCGCGAGGAACCTCAAGGCGGGATCGACCAGGCTCTCCGACAAG
The DNA here is from genome assembly GCA_035533695.1 of Allostellaceae bacterium. GTDB lineage: Bacteria > Pseudomonadota > Alphaproteobacteria > ATCC43930 > CGMCC-115725 > DATARH01. The sequence goes on from DATLTH010000545.1 coordinate 21,520, forward strand.
CCCTCGCGGGCGAGCATCGGGTGGCACGCAGCGGCACCACGGCCGAGCGTCTCGGCCAAAACCCGCCACAGCAGCCGTGCCGAGCCGTCCGATGCTGCGGTGTTGAGCGCAGCCACCGCGAGCGGCTGCCACAGCCGCCGGTAAATGACGGTGTCGGGCCGCAATGCCGCCGCGACGGTGTCTTCCGGTGCGGCGCGCCACAACCGCAGCGCGTCGAGATAGTCGGATGCCCGCGTGCCCGGGACGCGCCGCTCGGCGCTCAGTACCCACCAGGGCAGGGCGCCGCCATTGGGGCGTAACGCCCAGCGTTCGCTGGTCGCGAGGTCGATGAACGGGATCGCCGCGACGGCGCGCTCGCCCAACGGCTCGAACGTATCGAGCGCGCCGATGCGCTCGACATAGGCAACGGAGGCACGGTTGCCCGACAGCAGCAGGTGATTGCCGTTGTCGATGCGAACGCCGAGCTCGGCATCGAAAAACGAGCGGCAGCGGCCGCCCGCCTGCGGACCGGCCTCGTAGAGCGCGACCGGATGGCCCTGAGCGGCCAGCTCGACC
>DATLTH010000546.1:0-9782 GCA_035533695.1 Allostellaceae bacterium
CCCGGCTGCCCGGCCATCGCATGCTTGATCGCGAGCTGGGTCGCCTGCACCGCGGCGACCGGCTCCTGCGCCTGCATGACCTGCTTGGTGACGCCGCCGAACGCGCGCCGCGCGTCCCAGCTGCCATAGTCGCCGGTCGCCTGCTGATAGGGCGCGTGCAAGGAAAAATGCGGCGCGTCGCTGAAATCGGTCAGGAGCAGCATCGGCGAACTCGACAGGAAGGCTTCGAGCGTGCCGATGAGCCCGTTGCCGAGCACCCACGGGCCCTGCCCGAGCATGACGCCGGGGCGCCGGGTCAGCCTGCCGTAGACCTCGGCCATGACCCCGGCCAGCGATTCTTCGCGCACGGTGACCATCCGCACCTGGTTCTGCACCTGGGAGAGGCCCGAGACGATGCGCCCGGTGTGGCCGCCCGAGATGCCGAAGACATATTCGATGCCGGCTTCCGCCAATACCCGGGCAACCAGCACCCGCGCCGGCAGCTCCTCGGTCAGCATCCGCTCGATTGTCATGGTTTCCCCCGCATCCGACCGTCGAAGCTTGCCTCGCGCCGGACCGGAACACAACGCCTCAACACGGCAGATCGGACGCGGTTCCGAAATACCGTTGCTGTCCGTGACGGCGACGGTATGGCCATTGCGAGCATCGCCGCGAGGAAGCAATCTCGCGGGCGGCGAACAACATGCCGAGGACCCGTCGATGCCCAGCCTCCAATCATTCTCCGCGGGGGGATACCGTTTCATCCCCTACCAGTTCCAGTATTCGGGCGGGGTCGTCGCCGAACCCGGGCTGCGCATCGAGCGGGCGCGCTTCGCCAGGCCGCTGCCGCTCGCTGCGGGGTTTGCCGCGATCGAAGCCTATCTTGCGCGGCTCGGCCGGCCGCCGGCGGCGTTCTGCGCCTGCGAATTGCGCTCGCCCAGGCAGTTCAGCGAGGCCGGGTTCATTGCCTTCAACCGCCATTACGTGCAGCAGCTCGCGAGCTGGGGAATCTTCAAGGACGAGATCAACCCGGTCGCCCGCTCGAACGTCATCCCGCCGATCGACCCGCCCGCCGAGCCCTCCTTTTATGCCTTCAGCTATACGCTGCCGGGCGAGGGCGGCGGCCCCGATGGCGGCCCCGATGGCGGTTTTGTCGCGGCCGGCAGTGGCGAAGCGCGCGAGGGCCCGGGCAGCTATGCCGAGCGCATCGTCCGGCTCGGCGACACCTCGCCCGAGGGCATGCGCGACAAGGCGCGTTGCGTTCTGGCCGAGATGGAGCACCGCATGGCCGCGCTCGGGTTCGGCTGGGCCGATGTCACCGCGACGCAGGTCTATACGGTCTGCGACATCCACCCGTTCCTCGCCGACGAGATCGTCAAGCGCGGCGCCGCCGCGGCCGGACTGACCTGGCATTTCGCCCGCCCGCCGGTCGAGGGGCTCGAATTCGAGATGGATGTGCGCGGCCTCGCCCGCGAGCTGGTGATTTAAGGTTCACGCGGTGAGCAGGGCACGCAGGCGATAGAGCAAATCGAGCGCCTCGCGCGGCGTCAGCTCGTCGGGGTTCGTCTCGCGCAACAGCGCTTCGGCCGGCGAGATGGCAGCCGCCGGCGCGGCCGCGGGCCGCCGCGCGGCGCGGAACAGCGGCAGATCGTCGGCGAGCCGGGCGAGGGCGCCGCCCTCGTCGCCCGTTTCGAGGATTTCGAGCACCTCGGCGGCGCGCGCCGTGACCGCCGCCGGCAAGCCGGCGAGCTTGGCGACATGGATGCCGTAGGAGCGGTCGGCGGTGCCGGGCGCGACCTCGTGCAGGAACACGACATCGCCCTGCCATTCCTTGACCCGCATCGTGTGGCAGGCGAGCGCCGGCAGCTTCGCGGCAAGCGCGGTAAGTTCATGGTAATGCGTCGCGAACAGGGCGCGGCAGCGGTTGACCTCGTGCAAATGTTCGAGCGTTGCCCAGGCGATCGACAGCCCGTCGAAGGTCGCGGTGCCGCGTCCGATCTCGTCGAGGATGACAAAGCTCTGCGGTCCGGCCTGGTTGAGGATCGCGGCGGTCTCGACCATCTCGACCATGAAGGACGAGCGGCCGCGCGCCAGGTCGTCGGCGGCACCGACCCGGCTGAACAGGCGGTCGACGACGCCGATCCGGGCGGCGCGCGCCGGCACGAAAGCGCCGATTTGCGCCAGGATCGCGATCAGGGCGTTCTGCCGCAGAAAGGTGCTCTTGCCGGCCATGTTGGGGCCGGTGACGAGCCAGATGCGGTCATCGCCCAAGGCGCAGTCGTTGGCGACGAAGGCACCCCTGCCGGCCAGAGCGGCCTCGACCGTCGGGTGGCGGCCGGCCTCGATTTCGAAAGCGCCGCCAAGCTCGACAACCGGCCGGGTCCAGCCGGCGTCGACCGCGATTTCGGCGTGCGAGGCGGCGAGATCGAGGGTGGCGAGCGAAGCGGCCGCGGCGGCGATTTCGGGGCGCCGCGCCATCACTTCGCCGACGAGGTCGTCGAACAGGCGCAATTCGAGGGCGAGGGACCGCTCGGCCGCGCTGGCGATGCGGCTTTCAAGTTCGCCGAGCTCCACGGTCGTATAGCGTTGCGCCCCGGCCATCGTCTGGCGGTGGATGAAGTCCGGCCCGAGCCTGCCGGCGTTGGCGGCCGACACCTCGACGTAATAGCCGATCACGTTGTTGTGGCGGATGCGCAAGGAGGCGATCCCGCTGGCTTCGGCATAGCGCGCCTGCAAGGCGGCGATGGCCTTGCGGCTGTCGTCGCGCAATTCGCGTAGCTGGTCGAGTTCAGGCGTGTAGCCCGCCGCGATGAAGCCGCCGTCGCGGGTCAACAGCGGCAATCCTGCCCCGGACCCCGATCCGGGGTCGGCGGCGAGCGCACGGCCGAGCCGCTCGACCAGGGCGCCGTGCTCGCCGAGCCCCCTCTCGGCCTCGGCCAGCATCTTTGGCAGCGGCACCAGGCCGGGCAGGGCGAGGATCGCGCGCAGCGCGGCGGTCTCGCCGAGCGCATCGCGCAGCGACGCGAGGTCGCGCGGGCCGCCGCGGCCGAGGCTGAGGCGGGTCAACGCCCGCTCGATATCGGGCACACGGCGCAGCCGCTCGCGCACCGAAGCGCGCAGCTCGGCGGCATCGACAAAGAACTGCACCGCGTCATGCCGCGCCCGGATCGCCTCGGGCACGGTCAAGGGCGCCGACAGGTGCTCGGCGAGGAGGCGCGCGCCGGGGCCGGTCAGGGTGCGGTCGATCGTCGCGAGGAGGCTGCCGCGGCGCTCGCCCGACAAGGTCGCCACCAGTTCGAGGTTGCGCCTTGTCGCGGCGTCGATCTGCATGACCGTATCGGGTGCGACCCGCGTCGGCGGCGCCAAATAGGGCATGCCGCCCGAGGTCAGGGCGACGTAATCGACGAGCGCGCCGGCCGCCGCCACTTCGGCGCGGCCGAAATTGCCGAACCCATCGAGCGCCTTGACGCCGTAGAAGTTTTCGAGCCGGCGGCGCGCCGCCTCGCTGTCGAAGCGCGGGTTGGCGAGCGGGGTCAGGGCCGGCTTCCAATCGCCGAACAATTCGAACAGTTGCGGGCGCGCCAGCAGCCGCTCGGGGACCAGGATCTCGCCCGGCATGATGCGCGCGAGATCGCCGGCAAGCGCGGCGTCGGCCGTCGGCGCGAGCGAGAAGGCGCCGGTCGACAGGTCGAGCCAGGCGAGCCCCAATTCGCCGCCCGCCTCGGCGATGCCGGCGAGGTAATTGTGCCGGCGGGCATCGAGGAGCCCCTCCTCGGTCAGCGTCCCCGCGGTGACGACCCGCACCACGGCGCGCTTGACCGGCCCCTTGTTGCCGCGCCGCCTGGCCTTCGCGGGGTCCTCGATCTGCTCGCAGATCGCCACCTTGAAGCCGGCGCGAATGAGCCGCGCCAGGTAGGCGTCGGCGGCATGCACCGGCACGCCGCACATCGGGATGTCGACGCCGTCGTGCTTGCCGCGCCGGGTCAACGCGATGTCGAGCGCCGGCGCGGCGGCGACCGCGTCCTCGAAGAACAATTCGAAGAAATCGCCCATCCGGAAAAACAACAGGCACCCCGGATGGGCCCGCTTGATCTCGTGGTACTGCGCCATAACCGGCGTCGCCGCACTGGGCGGCGGGTTCACGGCAGGGACAGGCTCCGCGCTCATCGGCGCCGCAACCGGGGCCGGGCGCGCGGCCTCAGCGGATCGCCGCGCCGATCGCCATGCCGAGATCCCTGGTGCCGGCATTGCCGCCGAGATCGGGGGTGCGCGTGCCGCCCTCGGCCAAAACTTCGACGATCGCCCGCTCGACCGCCTGCGCCGCTTCATGCTCGCCGAAATGGTCCAGCATCATCGCGCCCGACCAGATCTGGCCGATCGGGTTGGCGATGCCGCGCCCGGCGATGTCGGGGGCGGAGCCGTGCACCGGCTCGAACATCGAGGGATATTCGCGCTCCGGGTTGATGTTGCCCGAGGGCGCGATGCCGATCGAACCGACGCAGGCCGGCCCCAGATCCGACAGGATGTCGCCGAACAGATTGGAGCCGACGACGACATCGAACCAGTCGGGATGGCGCACGAAATGCGCGGTCAATATGTCGATGTGGTACTGGTCGGTCTTGATGTCGGGATAGTCCTTCGCCACCGCGGCGAAGCGCTCGTCCCAGTAGGGCATCGTGTGGATGATGCCGTTCGACTTGGTCGCCGAGGTGACGTGCTTCTTGCGCGTCTGGGCCAATTCGAAGGCATAGCGCATGACCCGGTCGCAACCGCGCCTGGTGAACACCGTCTGCTGCATCGCCATTTCGAGGTCGGTGCCCTCGTAAAGCCGGCCGCCGATCGAGGAATATTCGCCCTCGTTGTTCTCGCGCACGACGTAGAAGTCGATGTCGCCCGGCAGGCGGTTCTTCAAGGGCGTGTCGACCCCGGCCAGGAGCCGCACCGGGCGCAGGTTGATGTATTGCTGGAAATGGCGGCGCAGCGGAATGAGCAGGCCCCACAGCGAGATGTGGTCCGGCACTCCCGGATAGCCGACCGCGCCCAAAAACACCGCATCGAAGGGGCGCAACTGGTCGAGCCCGTCTTCAGGCATCATGCGGCCGGTCTTGGCGTAGGTCTCGCAGCTCCAGTCGAATTCGCGCCATTCGAACTGGAAGCCATAGCGCCTAGCCGCCGCCTCCATCGCGGCGATGCCTTCGGGCACCACCTCGCGGCCGATGCCGTCGCCGGCGATGACCGCAACCCGATATTTGTTTGCCATGCGATGTTCTCCCGACGCCGGTTGACAGCCGGCGAGCAATGCTCTGAAGCTGGCCGCACTCTATCAGGAGATTGGCAATGGCGCTCGACCTCGTGATCAAGAACGGCACCGTGGTGGACGGCTCGGGCCTGCCGCGCTACCGCGCCGATGTCGGCGTCAAGGGCGGGCATATCGTCGAGATCGGCCGCATCCGCGCCCCCGCCGAGCGCACGATCGACGCCGAGGGCCAGATCGTCGCGCCCGGCTTCATCGACGGCCACACCCACATGGACGCCCAGGTCGCCTGGGACCCGATCGGCAGCTGCTCGTGCTGGCACGGCGTCACCAGCGTCGTGATGGGCAATTGCGGCTTTGCCCTGGCGCCGTGCAAGCCCGCGGACCGCGAATGGTTTGCCCGCTGCCTGACCGCGGTCGAGGACATTCCGACGGAAGCGATGCTGGCCGGCATCGAGTGGAATTGGGAGACGTTTCCCCAATACCTCGCCAATGTCGAGCGCCTGCCGAAGGCGCTCAATTACGGCATGTATATCGGGCATTCGGCCTTGCGCATGTATGCGATGGGCGAGCGCGGCCTCGCCGAACCGGCGAGCGAGGATGATCTGCGGGTCATGGCATACGCTGTCGCCGAGGCGATCGGTGTCGGCGCGCTGGGCTTTTCCACCTCGCGCGCCTCGACGCATATCCGGCCGGACGGCGAGCCGGTCGCCAGCCGCATCGCCGCGTGGGAGGAGATCGACCGGCTGGTCGGCGCGATGGCCGAGCTCGATGCCGGCATCTTCCAGATCGGCCCCGACATTTCGGGCGGCGCCGCGCAGCGCGTCTTTCTCGACCGGCTGCGCAAGGTAGCGCTCGACAGCGGCCGGCCGGTCATGTTCGGCACCCTGTCGACAAAGCAGGGCGTCGATCCCAACCCGTGGGACTATCAGATGCGCTGGATCGACGAGACTGTCGCGCAGGGCGGGCGCGTCTGGGGCCAGGCGACGACGCGCTCGATCAACGCGATCTTCTCGCTCAAATCCTACCTGCCGTTCGACGTGCTGCCGGCCTGGCAGGAAATTCGCGCATTGCCATTGCCGGAGCAGAAACGCCGCCTCGCCGACCCCGAGCTGCGGCGTCGGCTTGTTGCCGAGGAAGCCGGCATGAAGCCGAAGGGCAGCGAGATGCAGGGCGGCGGGGCGGCGACGACCGATCCGCGCAAGCCCGACTACGCCAACCTCTTCCCGATGTTCGATGTCGAGTGGGACGATCCGAGCGTTGCCGATCTGGCGCGGCGGCAGAACAAGCACCCGGTCGAAGTGATCATCGATCTCGCGCTCGAAAACGACAACCGGGTGTTCGTGCAGCCGCTGGTCAACGAATCGCCGCAGGATGTGCTCGGCCTCCTGAAGCACCCGCGCAGCCTCGCGACCTTTTCCGATTCAGGCGCGCATGTCTGCCAGGAGATGGGCTCGTCGTTGCAGACGCATCTCCTCAGCTACTGGGTGCGCAAGCGGCAGGCCTTCACCCTCGAACAGGCCGTGCGCATGCTGACCTTCGACAACGCCTCGGCCTGGGAATTGCCCGATCGCGGCCTGGTGCGCACCGGCTATGCGGCCGACCTCGTCGTGTTCGACGAACACCAGATCCGGCCGCGCCTGCCGACCGTCGAAGCGGACCTGCCCGGCGGCGCGCGCCGCCTCGTGCAGAAAGCCGACGGCATCGCCGCGACGATCGTCAACGGCAGGGTCGCGCTCGAAGATGGCGAGCCGACCGGCACTTATGCCGGCCGGGTGCTGAAGGGGCGGCTGGCGGCGGACTGACGCCTATTTGTCGCTGTTCCAGATTTCCAGGGCCTGCTTCCACGTGCCGCCCGCTTTCTGCCAGAGGACGACGTACTTGATGTCGACTTCCTTGAGCGGCGCCTTCCTGGTCATGGCCGAGCAGGTGCCGATCTCGCGCGCCGCGGCGCCACCGAGGGGCTTCACGTCGACCGTGGTGCATTGGACGTCCTGCAGATCGGCCATTGCGGCTTTCCAATACGCCTCGATCGCCTTCTGACCCTTCATCATCTTGGCGCCCGCCGGCAGCGAATCGGCGTCCTTTGTGTACATCGCCATCAGGCCAGCAATGTTGCCCGTGTTGACGGCGTTGGCCCATTGGTTTTCGAGCTTTTGGATCACCGGCTTGGTCTGCGCCAGTGCGGGAGCCGCCAACAGCCCAAGGCAGGCGGCTAGAATCGCGATGCGTCGCATGTACATGCTCCCCCTCTTTGTTTGCGCGCCTATGTTGCCGCCGCGACCGCCGCGGCGCAAGCTGGCTGCGTTGAAATCGGTCAACGGAAGGTTGATGCGATGGCGTACACGATCTTGCGCGGCGGGCGGGTGCTCGACATCGCGGCCGGGACCGCCGAGCCGGCCGACATACTGATCGAGGACGACACGATCCGCGAAATCGGTCCGCCCGGCATGCCGGCGCCTGCCGAAGCCCGCGCGATCTCGGCCGCGCACCGCCTCATTCACCCCGGACTGGTCAACGCGCACACCCATTCGCACGGCAACCTCGCCAAGGGGATGGGCGACCGCTGGACATTGGAACTGCTGCTGACCGCGGCGCCGTGGCTCGGCGGCAATCGCGGCGCCGAGGACATCCATCTGTCGGCCCAGATCGGCGCCGTCGAGATGGTGCTGAAGGGCTGCACCGCCTGCTACGATCTGTTCTTCGAGTGGCCGATGCCGAGCCGCGACGGGATGGCGCTGGTCGCTTCGGCCTATGCCGAAGTTGGCATGCGCGCGGTGATCGCGCCGATGGTCGCCGACCGCAGCTTTTTCGAGGCGATCCCCGGCCTCGCCGATGCCTTGCCGCCGGCCTTGCGCGAATCGGTCGCGGCCTTGCGGCTGGCTCCGGGCGAGACGACGCTGGCGGCGATCCGCGAGGGTCTGCGCGACTGGTCGTTCGATCGCGATCAGGTGCGGCCCGCGGTGGCGCCGACGATCCCGCATCACTGCTCGGACGAATTCATCCTCGGCTGCGCGAACCTCGCGCGCGACTTCGATCTCGGCCTCCACAGCCACGTCGCCGAATCGAAGGTCCAGGCGGTGACCGGCATCCGGGTTTACGGCCGGACCCAGACCGCGCATCTCGACCGGCTCGGCGTTATCGGGCCGCAATTCACTGTGGCGCACGGCGTCTGGCTCGACCATGACGACATGGCCCGGCTCGGCGACCGGGGCGCGTCGGTCGCGCACAACCCGGGCAGCAACATGCGGCTCGGCTCGGGCCTGGCCGATGCGCGCGCGATGCTCGACCGGCGGGTCAATCTCGGGATCGGCACCGACGGCGCGTCCTGCGCCGACAATCAGAACATGTACGAAGCGATGCGGCTCGCGTCGTTCGTCTCGAAGGTGCAGGGGCCGGACTGGCAGAATTGGCTCTCGACGCGCGAAGCCGCATTGGCGGCGACCGAGGGCAGCGCCCGTACCCTCGGCTTCGAGCGCATCGGCCGCATCGCCCCCGGCTATAAGGCCGACCTCGTCCTGCTCGATCTCGATCATCCGAACTGGCTGCCGTTCAACGATCCGGTCAACCAGCTCGTCCATTGCGAGGACGGCACCGCGGTCGACAGCGTGATGATCGGCGGCCGCATGGTCGTCGAAAACCGCCGCGTCTTGAGCGTCGATCTGGCGCGGCTGCGCGAGCGTGCCGAAGCCGCGCGCGAGCGCCTCGCCGCCGCCAATGCCGACAACCGCCTTCTCTACGAGGCGTTGGCCCCGGTCGTCGGCAGCTACTGCCCGGGCCTGGCGCGCCTGCCCTATCATGTCCATCGCTACGGCGCCCACGTCGAGTGATGTGTTCGCCGCCCGGGGCTGCGGCATCCGGGAACCTTGTCGGGGGCGGGGCTTGACCGGAGCCGATTCTGCTCCAGCTTTGGGTGAGGGGCGGCATCCCGGTCCCGCCCGCGACCACCCGGATTGACGCCGTCGGAATGGCAACACCCGCTTCCCCGTTTCGCGTGACGATCTGCGGCATCCCCGAGCTCGATGCGCATGGCGATGCCGGGGTGACGCATGTCCTGTCGATCCTCGACCCGGAGTGGCCCGACCCGCCCGCCTTCGCGGAATTTCCGCCGCACCAGAGGCTGTCATTGCGCTTCCACGACGTGATCGAACCGGCACCCGATCGGCTCGCTCCCAGTCGTGACGATGTCGCGCGGCTGCTCGCCTTTGGCCGCACGCTCGGCGAGCCGGGGGACGGGCACCTGCTGGTTCGCCACCTGCTGGTTCATTGCCATGCCGGGGTGTCGCGCTCGACCGCCGCCGCGACGTTGATCCTGGCGCAGGCGCAGCCCAATCTGTCCGCCCGCGAGATCCTCGACAGGGTTGCGGAGTTGCGGCCGCGCGCCTGGCCCAATCTGCGCATCCTCGAACTCGGCGATGCGCTGCTCGGCCGCGACGGCGAAATCGTCGCCGCCGTCGCCGCGGTCTACCGCCGCGTCCTCGATCGCGATCCGTTCTTCGAGTCGTTCATGATCGAGAGCGGGCGTCACCGCGAGGTGCTGGCTGCGCTT
>DATLTH010000547.1:0-12360 GCA_035533695.1 Allostellaceae bacterium
GCGTTTCGCCGCCGCCCCCTTCGGGATGGCCCGGTTGCAATGAACACCAAGCCGCGGCGTCGCGGCTGGCTGCGCCACGTAACCGCGTTGTCGAACCATCGTCACGGTACCTGGCTACTGGCGGCGGTGGCGTTCGCCGACAGCTCGCTATTGCCGATGCCGCCCGACCTGCTGGTGATCCCGATGAGCCTGACGCGGCCCGACCGGATGCGGCTGTTGATGGTCGTGTGCGTCGTCGCCTCGACGCTGGGGGCGGTGCTCGGCTATCTGATCGGCTACGAATTGTGGGGCCTCATTGGGCAGCGGCTCGTCGAGTTCTACGGTTACGAGAAGGGTTTCCGCGCCTACCAGCACCTTTTCACCCGCTGGGGGGTGCTGATCATCATCGCCAAGGCGTTCACCCCGTTTCCGTTCAAGATCGCCGCGATCGCCGCCGGGGTCGCCGCGATGAACCCGGTATCGTTCATCCTTGCGACCATCGCGAGCCGGACATTGCATTTCGCGATGCTGGGCGCGCTGCTGGTGACCTTCGGCCCGCGCATCACCGCGCTCGTCGCGCGCTACGAACGGCCGCTGGCGATCGCCTCGATGCTCGCCGTCGCCGGCCTTGCGGCGGTCCTCTACCTGCGGTGAACCCGGCGTGAGGCACGCAGACTGGAAGTAGCGACCAGCGCCGCCGTCGTCTATTGTCAGGAGATGGCCGCGGCGCAGGGGCGGCGCAGAGAAGGAAGGCCCATGTCATACATCTATCTCGTGCAAATGGACATCCCGGCCCAGTTTGAGGCCGATTTCAACCGCATCTACGACACCGAGCACGTGCCGATGCTGTCGAAGGTGCCGGGGGTCCGCAGCGTGACGCGCTACCGCCTGGAAAAGTCGAACGACACCCGCATGCAGAAATACATGGCGGTCTACGAGATCGATTCGCCCGAAATCGTCGACAGCAAGGAGTGGGAGGTGGCCGGCGCCTGGGGCGATTGGGCAACCAAGATCCGGCCGCACACGACGAGCCGCCATCACAGCTTTTTCAAGAAAATCTAGAGCAAGTTTCGCTCGCGTTGAATCGCTCCTCGTACCGTCATCCCCGGGCTTGACCCGGGGATCGCGCGCTACGTCGCCGAGATGGCCGGGTCAAGCCCGGCCATGACGAAGTGAGGGGGTGATCAATTTGATCGGAATCTGCTCTAGTTCCAGAAAATCTGGCGTCGCCGCTCGCAGCGGCTGAGGCGGGATCCCGGGCAGGGATCGGGGCGAGCGGCCGACCGGTTCGGCCTGAACGGTCGGCCTGAACGGTCGGCCGCTCGGCGCCGCTCAGGTCTGCTTGAACAGCCGGTCGGCGTTGCCGGCCATCAGCTTAGCGCGCTGCTCGGGCTTCATCTCCCAGGCGAGAAAGTTGGCGACGGTCTCCGGGAACTGGCATTCCGAATGGGGATAGTCGGAGGCGTACATCAACACATCGTTGCCGAGGAAGCGGGTCACCATGTCGAACATGTCGGCGCCCTCGTGCCGCTCGACCGAGCAGAAATAGCGCCCGCTCTTCAAATATTCGCTGGGCTTCATCTTGAGTTCCTGGGTCGAGCCGACATAGGCGTACTGCTCGTCCATGCGCTTGCCCCAGAACGGCAGCCAGCCGAAGCCGCATTCCAGTGTGCCGACCCGCAGCTTGGGGAAGCGGTCCATGATGCCGCCGCCGATCACCGCGGCGATAAAGCGCATCGCGCCCCACGGGTGCGACGACAGGCGGCCGAGGAAGATGTTGTCCCACAAATCGAACACGCCGGGAAAATAAGGCGGCGTCCAGGTAAAGCTGTGGTGCACGATCGGCAGGTCGTACTCGTCGGCGGCGCGCCAGATCGGATCGAGCTTGGGGTGGTCGACCGGAATGTCCTTGGTGACGAGCGGCATCACCGCGACGGCCCAGCGCGACTTGCCCCAGGTGCGGATTTCCTGCACCGCCGCATCGACGTCGCGCGCCGAAGCGACGATCATGCTCTGCAGCCGATCGGGGTGGTTGCCGCTGAAATCCGCCATGTGGCGGTGGAAGGCGCGGATGATGTTGACCTCGATCGCCGGGTCTTCGTGGCCGACGAGGCTCGTCCACGAGGTCGGGATCAGGAAATGCGTATCCGTCCCCTCGTCGTCCATGTCCTGGAGCCGGCTCTCGGCCTGGTCGTCCTGGGTCCCGACGCGCGGCATCTTGCTGCCCATCCAATGGGTGTCGCGGCCGCTGTGGCTCTCGCTCGGCGCCGCTTCGCCGAGGATGCGGCGGAAGGAGATTTGTCCGTAGCGATAAACATGGCGGCCGGGAGCGCCGCCCGGATTGTTGGGCCGTACCGGTTGCCGGTACGGCACCAGATCGGCAAGGCGCGGACGAAACGCCGGGTCGACATAGGTATCGAGCACTTCCGCGGTTGGCTCGACATGGGTGTCGGCGTCGAAAACGCGCAATCCGTCCTTCATCCCGCACCTCCCTCGCTTCGCTGCTGCGCTCTCTATACACCTGTCGCCTCCGCTCGGAAACGCCCACCGGCGCGCGACCGGCGCGTTGCGCCGAAAATGCTCGACCGCGACCCGCAGATTGCGTAAGGCTGCCCGCCATAGGCTTGAGCGAGGACGATAAAGACCATGCCGCGGGTGACTTACATTGCGCAGGACGGGAAAGAGACGGCGCTCGACATCGATGTCGGAACCAGCGTCATGCAGGCCGCCGTCTTCAACGGAGTGGACGGCATCGTTGCCGAGTGCGGCGGCTCGTGCATGTGCGCGACCTGCCATGTCTATGTCCGTGAGGATCAGCTGGCGATGACCCCGCCGATGAACCCCGACGAGGATGCGATGCTCGAAGGCACCGCGAGCCCGCGGCGCCCGAACAGCCGGCTCGGCTGCCAGCTCGTGGCGTCGCCCGAAATGGACGGGCTGGTGGTCTACCTGCCGGAGACGCAGACCTGATGCCCGATGCCGGCATCGTCATCGTCGGCGCCGGCCATGCCGGGTTCCAGGCGGCGGCCTCGCTGCGCCAGCACGGCTATGACGGGCATATTACACTGGTCGGCGACGAGCCGGGCTTGCCCTATCAGCGCCCGCCATTGTCAAAGGACTACCTCGACGGCAAGATCGGCCTCGACCTCTTGCTGATGCGGTCCGAGGCGTTCTACCGCGACCACCGGATCGATTACCTGCCGGGGACCACGGTCGCCGACATCGACCGCGCGGGCCGTTCCGTGCGGCTCGCCTCGGGTGAGCGGCTCCCTTACGGTCATCTCGTGCTCGCCACCGGCGCGCGCAACCGGGTGCCGCCATTGCCGGGCGTCGAGCTCGACGGCGTATGCTATCTGCGCACTCTGGCCGACACCGACGCGTTGCGCGACCGGCTCGCCGCTGCCGAGCGCATCGTCGTGATCGGCGCCGGGTTTATCGGCCTCGAATTCGCCGCGGTCGCCCGCGCCCACGGCAAACACGTGTTCATCGTCGAATTGACCGACCGGGTGATGGGCCGGGTCGCTTCGGTGCCGACATCGCATTTTTTTGCCGACGCGCACCGCCGCACCGGGGTCGAGTTCGGCTTTGGCGCTCAAGTCGTGCGGATCGCCGGCCATGGCGATAAAGTCGATCATGTCGAGCTGGCCGGCGGCGAGCGGCTCGCCGCCGACCTCGTCCTGATCAGCGTCGGCGTCGTGCCGAATGGCGAATTGGCATCGGCCGCCGGTCTTGCGGTGGCGAACGGCATCGTCGTCGATCGCGAATTGCTGACCGCCGACCCAAATATCTCGGCGATCGGCGACTGCGCCGCCTTCCCGTGCGCCCACGCCGACGGCCAGCCGACCCGCCTCGAAGCGGTGCAGAACGCCGCCGACCACGCGCGCTGCGTCGCCGACCGGATCGCCGGCAAGCCGCACCCCTATGCCGCGCTGCCGTGGTTCTGGAGCGAGCAGGGGCCGCTCCGGCTGCAGATCGCCGGGCTGACGACCGGGCACAACCACACCGTCTTGCGCGGCGATCCCGAGAGCGGCGAATTTTCGGTGTTCTGTTACAAAGGCGACGCGCTGCTCGGCATCGAATCGGTCAACCGCCCGGCCGACCACGCCCATGCCCGCCGCCTGCTGGCCGGCGGGCGGCAGGTCACCCCCGACCAGGCCGCCGACGCCGATTTCGACCTGCGCGCCGCCGCCACCGCGCGGCCCGCTTTACCCGGCGCGTCATGAGCCACCCTTCCTATCCTGACGCCGATCTGCGCGACATCCTGTCGACTATCCGCACGATCGCGGTGGTCGGCGCCAGCCCCAAACCCTACCGCCCGAGCCATGGCGTGATGCGCTATCTGCAGCGCCAGGGGTATCGGACATTCCCGGTCAACCCGCTCGCCGCCGGCGAGACGATCCTCGGCGAGCGCTGCTATGCCTCGCTCGCGGACATTCCCGAGACGATCGACATGGTCGACATCTTCCGCCGCAGCGCCCTTGCCGGCGCCGCGGTCGATGACGCGATCGCGATCGGCGCCAAGGTGGTGTGGATGCAGCTCGGGGTGATCGACGAAGCCGCCGCATCCCGCGCCGAGGCGAACGGCATCCGCGTCGTCATGGACCGCTGCCCGGCGATCGAGATCCCGCGCCTCGGCCTGGCGCGCGGTTGACGACGCGGTGGCCGAACCGCCGGTCGCCCGCCCGCATTATCGCGCGCTCCGCCATGTCCACGCCCGGCCGCGGCTCTTCGCTTCGGCCGTTGTCGGCCTCGTTGTCGCGCTGCTGATCCCGGCCTATTTGGGCCCCACTCTGCGCGCGGTCATCGGCTGGGATTGCGCAGTGGTCCTGTTCCTTGCCGCGACGATCGCGATGGCGGTCGGCGCGACCCCGGAATCGATGCGCGCCCGCGCCGCGCTTGAAGACGAAGCGCGCTGGATGTTTCTCGCGCTGATGGCCGGTGCCGCATTTTTCAGCATGTTCGCGATCCTTGGCGTGATGCGCACGGCCAAGGCCGCGGGCGGCGACATCATGGTGATATTGACCGTCTTGGCCGGCATCACCGTCCTCTTGTCATGGCTGTTCGCTCACACCATTTTCGCGGTGCATTACGCGCATGGCTATTTCAACGACCTGGCCGAAAACCGGCCGCCCGGGCTTGATTTTCCCGGCGAACACGACGATCCCGATTACTGGGATTTCCTGTATTTCTCGTTTGTCGTCGGCATGACGGCCCAGGTGTCCGACGTACAGGTATTGACGCCGCCGTGGCGCCGCCTGGTCCTCGCCCACGGCATCGTGGCGTTTTTGTTCAATACCGTGGTGCTGGCGCTGTCGATCAACCTGCTTGCCGGGTTCTTTTGAACCCTCAATGCGCCATCAGCACCGGCAGGGTCATGTGGCGGAAGATGCCGCGGCTGGCGCCGCCGAGCACATATTCGCGCAATCGCGAGTGGCCATAGGCGCCCATCACCAGCAGATCGGCGGCAGAGTCGGCAGCCCGCGACAGCAGCAGATCGTCGACCCCGATGTCGCCGGCGGTGTCGGTCTCGACGGTCGCCGGGATGCCGCGCCGCCCGAGCGCCGCCGCGATGTCGGCAGCGGCAACATGGGCCGTTGCCCCGGCCGCGGCGGATTGGATCTCGATCACGGTCACCGCCTCGGCGCGCTCCAGGACGAACATCGCATCGTGCAATGCCCGCACCGCCTCGCGGCTGCCGTTCCACGCCACCAGCACGCGGCGGCCGATTTCGCTGAAATTGCCGGCATAGGGCACCATCAGCACCGGCCGGCCGGCGGCGAGCACAAGCCCCTCGCGGCGCAGCCCGAGCGCACCGGTCGCCTCCGCGCCGGGGTTCTGCTGGCCGACCACGACCAGATCGTAAAGCGCTGACAGGGACGTGGCGGTGTCGGTCGGATCGCTCTCGCGATAGAGCCAGTCGCCCATCAGTTTGCGCGTCGCCAGCTCCTGCCGGAACGCCGCCTCGGCCGCGCTCGCCTCGGCGCGCTGCGCGACGAGATAGGCCTCGACCAGCTGCACCCAGCCCGAGACATCGCCGTAGGCAGCCTCGACCGGATGGCCGCTCGCATAGAGCCCGGTCAGGCGCGCCCCGGCGGTCGCGGCGAGCGAAGCGACCGGCGCCATAAGCTGGGCAACCGTCGTCGCGCTATCGAAGACGACCAGAATGTCGCGGATCGCCATTGCTTTCTCCTCTTCGCCCGCCGCCGCGCGCGAATTTCAGATATCGCGGATCGCCTCGCGGCAAACCTGAATGCGGCGCTTGCTGCGCACCGTGCAGAATAACGGCGTCTCGCGGGAGGCGGTGCCCTCGCGCAACGCGATCGCCCGCGCCAGCATGAATTGGGTCACGTCGCGGAACGGCTCCAGCGGCCGGCGCCCGATCGGATGCCAGCCGACATCCTCGAGTTCGTCGGTCGACACCGGGTCGCCGAACACCGCGCTCGCGTCGGCCAGGAAGAAGCGGGTATTGAAGCGCCGGAACACCAGTGTCGGCGTGATCGCGCGGCCGACATAGGTCAATTGATCGAGGGCCGCGGTGACGCCGCGCTCGGCATAGGCGCTCTCGGCCGGGGTGAGTGCGTGCCCCCCCGCCGGCGCGGCCTTGTTCGCTGGATCGCGGCTGCCGACGACGACCCCGACCTCCTCCCAGGTCTCGCGCAATGCGGCCCGGGCGCAGCGCGCGAGACGCGGCGGCAGGCGGTCGGCGCCGCTCTCGACATGCCACGGCTTGGCGTCGTCCGGATCGACTGCGCCGCCGGGAAAGACCCAAACGCCGGGCATGAATTTGACATGCCCGGGGCGCCGGCCGGCAAGCAGCTCAAGGCTGCTCCCGGCGCCGCGCAGCAGGATCAGTGACGCCGAATCGCGCGGGCGGACGATCGCCGGCCTGGCGCGGATCGCTTCGGAAACGTCGTTCATCAGGGGGGCAATCGCCGATCGCTTCGCGCGCTCACGCCTCCTTGCCCGGCTCGGCGACCGCCGCCGACCACGGCGACATCACGTCGGCCACGCCGTAAGTCAGCCCGTCCTCGCCGCGCAAAACCAGGTTGGGGCAGGCAAAAAGCGCCGGAAAGGCCGTGTGCTCGACCAGTTCCGCGCCCGGTCGAGACGCCAGCCGCTCGCGGATCGCTTCCGACAGGCGCCGGTCGATCGCAATGCCGCTGTCGCCGCTGACATCGATGCGCGGATGGTGCGCCGCCTCGTCCGGGCTCATCGCGAAATCGACGATGAAGCTCGCCATTTGCACCACCGCGGCGAGGATGCGCCTTCCGCCCGACGCGCCGACCCCGAAGCGGGCGCGGCCATCGCGGGCGGCAATCAGCGGGCACATGTTGGTCAATGCCCGTTTGCCCGGCATCAGCGAATTGGGCCGCCCCGACCGCGGGTCGAACCACATCACGCCGTTATTCATCAGGATGCCCGTCTGTGGCAGCACGTAGCGGCTGCCGAAGCTCGACAGCAATGTCGTGGTCAGCGCGGCGACGCCGCCCTCGCGGTCGATGGCGGTGATGTGGCTCGTGCAGCTCTCGCCCGGCGGCTGGACATCGCCAAGCCCGTCGAGCCTCGCATGGTAGGCCTGCTGCAGCGCATCGATCAGCGTCTCGAAATAGACCGCGTCCGGCGCCTGCGCAAAGCGCCTGCTCGAAAGCCGGTCGAGCACGTCGGCTAATGTCGGCGCGGCGGTCAGCCCGCGCGCCCCATGCAGCGAATAGTCGCGATACGGAATTTCGAGCGACGGAACGAGGCGCGCCCGGCAGCCCGCAAGATCGTCGGCCGACAGTGAACCGCCGCCGTCCCGCGCATCCGCGACAATCGCCTGCGCGATGTCGCCCCGGTAGAAATCGTCGGGTCCGTATTCGCCGAGCCGCGCCAGCGTGTCGGCGAGATGGCCGAGGCTGAGCGATGGCGGCTCGCCATTCGCCGGGGAAACCGGCGGCAACCCGTCGGGCAGCCAGACCCGCCGGCTTTCGTCGTAGCGGCGCAAATCCGCTGCCGCCGCCGCGGTCTTCAGCGTCACCCACCAATCGACCGGCAATCCCTGCTTTGCCAATGCCACCGCCGGCGCGACGAGATCGCGCCACGGGGTGCGGCCGAACCGCTCGACCGCCAGCGCATAGCCGCGCACCGCGCTCGGGATCGCGAAGGAGGATGGCCCGTGCATGTTGCGGTCGCCTTCGACCCGCGGCCAGGTGAACAGTTCGGTGATCGTCTCGCCGGTCAGCTTGTAGGAAGCGGGATCGAGCCCGGCCGGAGCGATCGGGCCGAAATCGACGACCTCTGTACGGCCGCCGCCCGCCGGACTGACGACCATGAAGCCGATGCCGCCGAGCCCGCTGTTCCACGGCTCGCGCACCGCGAGGGCGAAGGCGGTGGCAACGACGGCGTCGACCGCGCTGCCGCCAGCCGCCAAGGTCGCGGCGCCGACCGCGGCGGCAACGCCGTTCTGGGCGGCGACAACGCCGCCGCGCGAAGCCGCGACGGGCTTCCTGACCCGCCAGTTCTGCATCACTTGCGGCATCCTACAACACCTCGATCGCGTCGACCCGGCTCTGGTAGAAGGCGTAATGGCCGGCCAGGCCGCCTGCTTCGTCGTATGGCATCTGATAGCCCCAGACCGCGTTTTCCGACTGTTTGTCGCCGCCGCCGAGCGCGATCGTCCAGTACGAGCAGTCGCCTTTGAACGGGCAATAGGTGTGATGCGCGGTCGGCCGCAAGAGGTCGAGACGCACGTCCTTTTCCGGCAGATAGTGGACCGGCCCGTGGCCGGTTTCCTCGACGCGCAAAGCGGCATTGCTGTCGGCGATCACGGTGCCGGCAAAGGTGACCCGCACGCGCCTCGTCTCCGGCAGCAGATCGACCCGGTGCTCGGGCTTGGTGGCGTAGCCGGGAGCGGGATTGGCCATCGATGCTCTCCTCTGTTCAGCGGATCTTTTCGGAGGGCGGCGCCTTCCGCCAATGCGGCGCCCGGTGCGGCGCGTTGCACTGGAACGAGGCGATGCAGCTCTGATGCAGTTGCGGATCGGTAACCGGTCCGCATTCCTGGGCGATCCGTTTCGCGCGAAAGCCCGGGTTCGAGCACAACAGCTGCTCGTATTGCTGGCTCTCGCGGACATTCTGCTGGGCATTCTCGCTGCCGCCCGATTGCGCCCGGGCGGTTGCGGTGGCGCCGGTCAGCGCGACGCCGACCGCGAGACAAATCCAATAGCGGCCCCTCATCATCTTCCCCCCTTGTTGGCGAACCCCGGCATCGGCGGCTCAGCCGACCATCGTCAGGCCGCCGCTGACGCTCAACACCTGACCGGTGATATAGTCCGAGCGCGGCCCCAGAAAAAACATCACCGCCTCGGCAATCTCCTGCGGCTGTGCGATGCGGCGGAACGGGATCGCCCGCGTCAAGGCCTCGCGCATGCGCTCGGGCTGGCGCTGGAACAGCGGCGTATCGGTCGGACCCGGGCAGACGCAGTTGGCGTTTATACGGTAGCGCGCCAATTCGCGTGCCAACGATTTTGTGAACGCGATCAGCCCGCCCTTGGCGGCGGCGTAGACAGTCTCGCCCATGCTGCCGACCCGCCCGGCATCGCTCGAGATGTTGACGATCTTGCCGCGTTGCGCCGCGACCATCGGATCCAGCAACGCGCGGGTCAGCCGCACCGCCCCCAGGAGATTGATCGCGATCAGCTCGTCCCACATCTCCGGCGGATTTTCGAGAAACGGCTGGATGCGATCCCAGCCGGCGCCGTTGACCAGCCCGTCGACATCGCCGCCGCGCGCCGCGACCGCTGCGGCAAACGCCGCGATCGAGGCATTTTGCGCCAAGTCGAGCGGCAGAAACTCGATTTGCAGATGCTCGCCCGATGCCTGCGCGGCGACCGCGCGTCCGCCCGCTTCGTCGATGTCGCCGACAAGGACCCGCGCCCCTTCGCGCGCCAGCAGAAGGGCCGTCGCCTTGCCGATGCCCGAGGCGCCGCCGGTGACGACGACGGTACGGTCCTGCATCTCCATCGCGGCAAACCCTTTTGCGACTCTCGCCGGCGATGTTCGACGCTGCCGCCCGCCGGTGTCAATCGGCTCGCGCGGCTGGACGAGGCTCAGCCGCGAAGGCTCGGGTCAGGCGCGGCGTAGCAGGGCCAGCAGGCGGGCGGTCGGGTTGATCGAAGCAGGTATCAATGCTCAGCCAGGCCGAACCAGTAGTCATGATCCGGATCTGGGCAATCGGCCTTTTCTACCTCCTTTTCGAGGCGCGGCCGCGAAAACGGAATTTCACAGAGCTTCCCGTCTGCGCCGATGGTCTTTGCTACGATTGCACCTTGGACAACAAGGTCTTCGATAGCCGCAACAAAATCCTGACGGGCGGTCGCTACGTCGGTCCGTTTGTCGCTTCCAGTAACGGCCCAAAGAAGCTCCCAGGACCCGTAATCGTCTTCTGCGCACAGCTCCAAAATTGTATTCTTGATGCTGGTTCGAATGTCGGCCATGACTCTAAAATCCATTAACTGGATTACCGGCGAACGGGATCGGCGAGATAATCTGTCCGTTTACGGAAATTCGGCAGTACGGCCCTCGCTTCAACAAGTTCGGATCGCCTGGATTGCCTGGCATGACCCGCACTTGCTCTCCGGGCGCCGCCGGATTTCGGTAGCGCGTCCCTCCTGGCCGTCTGGCTGCTTCCGCCTGCCAACCCCTGGCTCGCATCAGCTCGTCGATCTCCCGTGAGGTCTTGCCTCTGATCTCGTCCGGGCCGGGGCACTTGCCGGGGGGCGCGCCGATCACAGAACGTCGTTCCGGCTGATGCTATCACACCCGATCGTCATATTGGCGCGTGCGCGGGAGGTTGCCTCGGGGTTCTAGGCGCGGCGCAGCAGGGCCAGCAGGCGGTCGAGCTGGTCGAGGCTGGTGTAGTGGACGGTCAGGGCGCCGCCGCGGCGCTTCGGCGTCAGCGCGACGCGCAGGCCGAGCGTGGCGGCAAGCTCGCGTTCGAGCGCGGCGGTGTCGGCGTCGCGAAGCGGCTTGGTACGCGATGCCGGCGCCAGCGCGCGGCGGCGCACCAGCGCTTCGGTGGCCCGCACATTGAGCCCGCGGCGGATCACCAGATCGGCGAGCGCTATCGGATCGGCCGCGCCCAGCAGCGCCCGCGCGTGCCCGGCCGACAGCGCGCCTTCTTCCAGATTGCGCCGCACCGGCATCGGCAGAGCGAGCAGCCGCAACGTGTTGGCAACATGACTGCGGCTCTTGCCGAGGGCTTCGGCGAGGCCAACCTGGCTGCGCCCGAACTCGCGGGTCAGGCGGCTGTAGGCTTCGGCCTCTTCGAGCGCCGACAGATCCTCGCGCTGGAGGTTTTCGACCAGGGCGATCTCGATGACTTCGCGGTCGGCGAAGAGCCGCACGACGACCGGCACCTCGTGCAACCCGACCCGCTGCGCCGCGCGCCAGCGCCGCTCGCCGGCCACCAGTTCGAAATCGGCTGCGGCATCGGCGACCGGGCGCACCAGCAGCGGCTGGACGATGCCCTTTTCGCGGATCGACTGCGCGAGGCTGTCGAGTTCGGCTTCGGCAAAATGGCGGCGCGGCTGGTAGGGCGACGGGCGGATCGCCTCGATCGGCACGGTCTGCGGGCCGCCGGGCTCGGCCGCAAGCCGCGCCCCCGCCTCGCCGAACAGCGCGGCGAGACCGCGCCCCAAAGGCTGGCGCTTCGCGCCGGACGTGGCCTGGCCGCTCATGCCGCCCGATCCTGCCGCAGCACCTCGGCGGCGAGCCGCCGATAGGCCTGAGACCCTGGGCAGCGGCGGTCGTAGATCAGCACCGGCTGGCCATGCGAGGGCGCCTCCGAGACGCGAACATTGCGCGGGATCACCGTCTCGTAGACCTTGTCGCCGAAATGACCGCGCACGTCGGCCGCTACGAGATCGCACAGATTGTTGCGCCGGTCGTACATCGTCAGCAGCACCCCTTGCAGCACGAGCCGCGGGTTGAGCGCCCGCTGCACCCGCTCGATCGTGCCCATCAGCTGGGCGAGGCCCTCAAGCGCGTAGAATTCGCATTGCAACGGCACCAGCACCCGGTCGGCGGCGACCAGTGCGTTGATCGTCAGCAGGTTCAATGACGGCGGACAATCGATCAGCACCTCGTCATAACCGGCGAGGTGGAGGCGGATCGCCCGCGACAGCAGAAATTCGCGCTGCGGGCGGCGGCCCAGTTCGAGTTCGGCGCCGGCGAGGTCGGGCGAGGCCGGCACCAGCATGAGACCCGGCACGGAAGTGGCGAATGCCGCTTCGTCCAGCGTGCTGTCGCCGAGCAGCAATTCGTAGCTGGTGACGCTGCGCGCCTCGCGCGCGATGCCGAGCCCGGTCGAGGCGTTGCCCTGTGGGTCGAGATCGATGACCA
>DATLTH010000548.1:0-2336 GCA_035533695.1 Allostellaceae bacterium
CCGGTTTCATAGACCTTGCGGCCGAGATCCGGCATGCGCTCGGCGATCGCGATCACGGCGCGCAGCGACGACATGCGGCGCGGGTCGCTGAAGGTACCCACAAACGCCTTGCCATGCCGCAGCAGCACGCTTTCGACGTCGTGATCGTCATGGTCGAACTCGAAGACGCCTTCCGCCTGCATGGAGCATTCGCCCCGCACGATGGCGGCGAACAATTCGTCCTTGTCCTTGAAGTAGACGTAGAGCGTGCCCTTGGACACGCCGGCGGCCTTGGCGATGTCGCTCGTGCTGGCGGCGTCGAAGCCGCGGGACAGGAACACCGCACCGGCGCCCTCGATGATCTGGCGCCGCTTGGCGCTCTCCTCGTCGGCTTCGGCCGCCTTGTTCCGGGTCAGGTCGATCATATCGGACATGTCGGGCACTCCCCTCGAATGCCAATTTAGCTCCGAGTCGGCGGCTTCCGCACGGGTCTAACGCTTTAACCGCGCGCCGCGGATCACATTCCCTCAGACTTTCGACTAATGACCGAACCGTTCGGTCAAAAAGTCGTTGACAGGTTCGCAGTTGCAACATAAGTTGACCGAACCGTTCGGTCAATACGGAAATACCCTGAAGCGCGGTGGATGGAAATGCAGCCGAAACGTGCCGATAACGACCAGATTTCCCCTGTTTCTCACAGTTTCGTCGGCGAGCGCGGAGCGAATGCGGCCCAGCGGGTGCGCGAGCTGCGGCTGGCGGCCGTTCCGGTCGCCCCTGCTGACGTGGCGGCCGAAGATGCCCAGCCCCTCCAGCCCGACGGCGCCACGGCTGAGCCGACGGAGGCGCGGCGCTCCGGCGCGCCGGTTGCCGATCCAGCCAATGCCGCGAAATCCGACCCTTCCAAGCCTGCCCCCCGGGCGGGCCGCCGCAGGCTGGCGTTGATCGGCGCCGCGGCGGCGGTCCTGCTCGCGGCTGGCGGCTGGTACGGCTACCGCTATATGACGGTCGGCCGCTATCTCGTCTCCACCGACGACGCCTATGTGCGCGCCGACGCCACCACGCTCGCCGCCAAGGTCGCCGGCTACGTCTCCTCCATCGACGTCCCTGACAACTCGCTGGTCCGCGCCGGCCAGGTGATCGCCCATATCGACGACGGCGACTATAAGCTCGCCGCCCAGTCCGCACGCGACAAGGTCGCGACCCAACAGGCGACCGTCGGCCGCATCGGCCAACAGATCGCCGCCGCGCAGACGACGGTGGTGCAGGCGCGGGCGCAGCTTGCTTCCGCGAACGCGGTCGAAACGCGCACTGCCTCCGAGCTCAAGCGTCAACAGGCGCTCGCCGCCAAGGAATTCGCCAGCCGGCAGACGCTCGAGCAGGCTCAGAGCAGCCAGGAGCAGGCGGTCGCTGCCGTGCAAAGCGCGCAGGCCGCGGTCGCCAGCGCCATCGCCAATGTCGGCGTGCTGGAGGCGCAGCAGCAGGAAGCCGAGCGTCAGCTCAACGAGCTGAAGACGGCGCAGGCCAAAGCCGAGCGCGATCTCTCCTTCACGGTCATCCGCGCGCCGGTCGACGGCGTCATCGGCAATCGGGCCATGCAGGTCGGTGACTACGTGCAGCCCGGTCAGCGGCTCGCCGCGGTGGTGCCGCTCGCCGCCGTCTATATCGACGCCAACTTCAAGGAGACCCAGGTCGAGAACCTGCGACCCGGCCAGCCGGTCGAGGTTTCGGTCGACGCGCTGCCGGACCACACGATCACCGGCACGGTGGCCAGCATGTCGCCGGCCTCGGGCTCGGTGTTCTCGCTGCTGCCCCCCGACAACGCCACCGGCAACTTCACCAAGATCGTGCAACGGCTCGCCGTGCGCGTGCGGCTGCCGGCTTCGGTTACCGATCAGCGTCTGCTGCGGCCGGGCATGTCGGTGGCGGTAAGCGTCAATACCAAGCCGAAGGATACCGCGCTTGCTGACAACGGCTCCTGGTTCGCCAGTTCCGCGCCCGCGACGGCGCAAATGAAAACCGCTCGGTGGTGAGACCCAAGTGTCATGAGTACGGACACCACCTCGGCCGCGCTTCCGGTTTCCGCCCTTTCCCCGAGGGGTGGGGCCGGGGGCGCGGACATTTTGACGCCGCGCCGCCTGCTCGCCTTCGTCGTGATGTGCTTCGGCATGTTCATGGCGATCCTCGATATCCAGATCGTCTCGGCCTCGCTGTCGGAAATCCAGGCCGGCCTGTCGGCCTCGGGCGACGAGATTCCGTGGGTGCAAACGTCGTACCTGATTGCCGAAGTCATCGCGATTCCGCTCTCCGGCTATTTGTCGCGCGCGCTCGGCACCCGCGTGCTGTTCACGGTGGCGGCG
>DATLTH010000549.1:0-6077 GCA_035533695.1 Allostellaceae bacterium
CGCCCGCACGACGACATCAACGGGATCGCTGACGCCTTCGACCTTCCGACCCGGACGCTGCTCGGCGGGCCGGTTCGCGCGGTAACCCTGTTCGAGGGCGAGCGCATAGGATTCGCCGGTCATCAGCGCGCGGACGCCTTCGCTCTTCGTCTGCTTCTCCAGCTTGGCGACGAGGTTTACGACCTCGCCGATGACGGTATATTCGAGCCGCGTCGCGTGCCCGACCGTGCCAAAGACGATGTCGCCCACCGCACCTGCCATGCCGACCGCCGGCGCCGCCAGCCCCCGCGCCTCGCGCTCGCGCTGCCAGGCCCCGGCCGAGTCGGCCAGGTCGTCGATCGCGCGACAGAGATCGGCGGCATAGGTGGCGTTGGGCACGATCGCGCCGAAGCTCGCGAGAATTCCGTCGCCGAGGTACTTGTCGATGCTGCCGCCATGCCGGTGAATGATCGGCACCAGCCGCGACTGGTACTCAACCAGAAGGCCGATCAACTCGTCCGCCGAGCGGCCATGCGACAGGGCGGTGAAGCCGCGCAGATCGGTGATCAGGATTGCCGCGTGGCACCCTTCGCACCGCACGCTCGCGGCATCGCCTTCGGCCAGGCGGATCTGCGCGGCAACTTCGGGCGCGAAGAAACGCGATAGGTCGCTGGCTGCGCTTTCTCCTGCCACCGACCGGGCGAGAAGCTGGCGGCCGCGGGCAAGCGATAAGGCGAGAATGAGCGTGACGACCAGGATCGAAATTACCTTGTCGATTTCGGCGCCGAGCAGGATCTGGTAGGTGGTCGCGTACGCCACATAGCTGTGGGTGAAGCCGGCGAATTCCGGCCCCCACACCGCATAGAGCAGCAGACCCAGCCACCCTAACGCGGCGCACCCTCCGGCGAGCAGCACGAAACCCGGCTCGAACCGCAAGGTCCGCAAGGCGATAAAGATGAACACATACAGCAGGGTCGGTGCTTTAAGATAAAGCGCAGGCGGCGCCCGATACTGAAGGAAAAAACTCCAGATCGTGGTCATCAGCACCGAGATGTCGACGACGACGGAAAGGGCAACGAAGCCGCGACTCAAACGGCCGCGATAGGCGAGAACGAGGCGGCCGGCGGTGAACAGCGCGTAGATCGCCAGCGTCCACGGCACCGGCTGGAAGGGCGTACTCGCGGAGAACGATTTCGGGGAGATCGCGTAGAGGGTCGCGAAGAAGGCGATCAAACCAGCTTGCGTCCAGCTGACGATGATCTCGCCGGCCTCCTGTTGCCGCGCGATATCGCGGCTGATGCGCTCGGGAAGTGCGGGCCTTCGCCTATTGCCGATCACGCCTTCCGCCAGACTTGCCATACGCCCCTTCTTCGGCACTTCGATGCCGGACGCGTTGATGAAATCGGACCGCCGCGTTCGAGCGAGCAACATCGAGGCACGCTTCCTTGGGGGATCGTCCGCGAACCACGATCGCGCGAGAGATTTCGCTGAAGCGGGGCAAATGGTTACGGTCGACCCCGAAAATTTTGGGCCGGGGGTTCATCCTCTTCTCATGTAAAGATGCGGTCACGTCGTCCACGGCCGGCTCACATCCCCTGGCCACAGAGAGGATCCCGCGATGCCGACAGGCGGGCGTACAACTTTGTCGCCGTTGACCTTGATCAGGCGCAATCGACAGGACGACCCAACTCGAGCGTCCTCCGCTCGGGAACTCGATTGGTCGATCCTGATGGCTCGCGCCCAAACCGGCGATCGCGAGGCATACCGGCGACTGCTTGAGGAGATTACGCCCTATCTGCGCGCCCTCGCCGGGCGCCGGCATCGCGAGAGGAGCGACGTCGAGGACGCCGTCCAGGATATTCTGCTGACTCTGCACGCGATACGGCACACCTACGATCCGACCCGGCCGTTCGGCCCGTGGCTTGTCGCGATCGCCAATCATCGCCTCATCGACCGGCTTCGCCGCCAGGGGCGCTTGCGCGCGCGCGAAACAGTTCTCCAGCCGGAGCATGAAACCTTTCTCGTCGATCAAGCGAATCTGTCGGAGAAGGCATTGGACCGGCGGGATCTGGCGACCGCGATCGACAAGCTGCCGGTGGGGCAGCGCCAGGCCATTCGGTTGTTGAAGATCGAGGAGAAATCGTTGAAGGAGGCGGCTGCGATGAGCGGGATGACGATCGCGTCGCTCAAGGTGGCAACTCATCGCGCGATCAAAAGCTTGCGCAAGATTCTCGGCGCAGGGAGCGCGGACAGGTGATCACGACGCCCGATCTGATCGACTCGCTGGCGCGCGGTGTGACGCCGGTCCGACGCCTGCGCCCGCCGCTGGTCCGCGCCCTGGGCTGGCTCCTCTTGGCCGCGGTCATCCTCAGCCTGCTCGCCATCAGCCAGGGCATTCGCCCGGACCTGTCGCAGCGTCTGCAGCAGACCCGGTTCGTCATCGGCATCGCGGCCGCACTGTTGACCGGGGTGTGTGCCGCGATCGCCGCTTTCATGTTGAGCCTGCCTGACCGCTCGCGCCTTTGGCTGTTGCTTCCGGCACCGGCGCTCTGTGCCTGGCTGTCGACGATCGGTTACCAATGCCTGACCAACTGGGTCACCCTCGATCCCAACGGCATGCGTCTCGGCGAGACTGCCCGTTGCTTCGCGACCTTGGTGCTCACCAGCCTGCCGCTTTCGCTCGCGCTACTTGTCATGCTGCGCTACGCCGCGCCGCTCCGGCCGACGGCCGCGACATTGACCGGCAGCCTCGCCGTTGCGGCGATCACCGCAACCGCGCTGTCGCTGTTTCACGATCTAGACGCGACCGTGATGATCCTAGTCTGGAACCTCGGTACCACGTCCATCATGGTTGGGCTCGCTGCCCTCTTCGGGCGGCGCCTGTTCTCCTGGGTCGCGCCACGCCCGGCTCTCAACCGCCGCTGATGCACCTAACGGGTAAGTGCGCGTCAGGTTGAGACATGATGCGTTGGTGCGATGCGCTTGACAGCCGCCTTGTGCCTCAGCCGCCGCCTCATCCGAAAGACGATCACAACGAACGAAGAGAGCTCGCTGCATGACCCCAAGGATGCCTTCCAAATCGGGGCCGAGCCCGATGGTCGAACGCCTATCCACCATGCAATGGAACCGGTTCCACACCATCATCATCCTGCTTTTCGGCATGGGCTGGGCCATGGACGCCTTCGAGGTCACGCTGATCGGCAATGTGCTGGGCGCGTTGCGGGAGCGCTTCGATCTTGGGGCCGACGCCATGTCGCTCATCCTCGGCGCCTGGTTCGCCGGGCTGATGCTGGGGGCTGCCGGTTTCGGCTACCTGGCTGACCGGTACGGAAGGCGGCGCATCTTTCTCGCCAGTCTGGTTTTGTACGGGGTCACCACCCTGGCCGCCGCCTTCGCGCCCAACCTCGCCGCGCTACTGCTGCTGCGCCTGCTCGCAGGCATCGGCGTCGGCGCGGAGTATTCGGCGATCAACGCCGCGATCGCCGAACTCGTACCCAGCCGCTCACGTGGCCGTGCGGCTGCGCTGGTCCTGAACTTCTGGCCAATCGGCAGCCTGTTGGCCGCCCTGCTGTCGTGGCTGGTGCTGTCCGCCCTGCCGGCCGATCTGGGCTGGCGAGTGGTGTTTGGCTTCGGCGGTCTTATCGCGCTCTCGTCGGCTTGGTTCCGCCGCCATCTGCCCGAAAGCCCGCGCTGGCTGGAATCCGTTGGGCGCGATGCAGAGGCGCTGGCCATCGTCACCGGCATCGAGGCGGGGATGACCAATCCGCCGATCCCGGAACCGATACCGGTTCATCATCGCGTCAAGCGCGAAGGGGCGGCCATGATGACCCTGCTGCGCCGTTACCCCACCCGGCTAGCGCTCGGCGCGATTCTCGATTTCGCCGAGGCATCCGGCTATTATGGATTATTCGCGTTTCTGCCGCTGGTCGTGTTGCCGGCCCTGCATCTCGCGCCGGCGCAATTGCCGGTGTTCTATCTCGCTGGCAGCGTCGGCGCGCTGTTCGGCGGCCTCGCCGCTTCTATGTTGCTGGACCGCTGGGGCCGTTACGCGACCGTATCGCTGTTCTACCTCGCGACCGCGCTAGGCACCGTCGCCCTGGCCTTCGCCACGAACCTTGGTGCCGGGGTTCTGATGCTCGGGTTCGCCCTGGTCAATCTGCTGGCTACGGGAAGCTGGATCGCCGCTTATCCTACCTTCTCGGAACTGTTCCCGACGTCTCTGCGCGCCAGCGGCATCGGGGCGAGCGTGGCGGTGGGGCGGATCGGCGCGATGATCTCGCCCTTCCTGGTAGGCACGATCGGCGCCCGCAGCATGCCGGCTGCCTTGCTGCTGCTCGCCGGGTTCTGGCTGCTCGGCGCGACGACGATGCAGGCGTGGCGCTGGATGGGCGGGATCGAGGCGAGCGGACTGCCGTTGGAGCGCATTGCATCGGAGGAAGTGGTCTCCCATGCTTGATAGCGCGCGGATCGACACCCCCCCGACACCCACCATCGTCACCGACCAGACTGTTCTGCTATTCGGCGGCTGCTACAGCAACCTCGAGGCCACCTTTGCGTTGCGCGCGGAGGCGCGGCGGCTGGGCATCCCTCCCGAGCGCACGGTTTGCACCGGCGACGTGGTTGCCTATTGCGCCGATGCCGCGGAAACCGTTGCCCTGATCCGCGATTGGGGTGTCTGGGTCGTGATGGGAAATTGCGAGGAGTCGCTGGGCTACCGCAAGGACGATTGCGGCTGCGGCTTCGCCGAGGAGACGATGTGTCGTCGCATTGCCACAGAGTGGTTCGCTTACGCCGATAGCGAAATCAACGAGGATCAGAGGAATTGGATGCGATCCCTGCCTCGACGCTTGGAAATCCGGCTGGCTGAGGGGCGTCTCGCCGTCGTTCACGGATCGGTCGACAGCATCAATCGCTTCATCTTTGCATCAACATCCTGGCGCGAAAAGCGGCGACAGGTGGCGATGGCGGGCTGCGACGGCGTCATTGCCGGGCATTGTGGGATTCCCTTTGCACAGGCTGTTGGCGGAGAGCTTTGGCTCAATGCCGGGGCGATCGGAATGCCGGCCAATGACGGCACCCGGCACGGTTGGTACAGTATTCTGATCCCGAAAGACCGCGGGATCGAAATTCGCTTGGTTCCGCTTGATTACGACGCCCGCTCGGCGGCGACGAAGATGCGATTGCGTGGACTGCCGGAAGGCTACGCCAGTGCACTGGACAGCGGCTTATGGCCAAGCTGCGATGTCCTGCCCGCCGTGGAGCGGGCTCGCCAGGGCGATCCGCTTCTGCCGCGTTCTCTCCTCTGGAACCGGATACGCTTTCCTCCCCGAGCGTAGCCGGCGGGGCCGACAATGCCATTGCCGCGCCACCTCGTGATTTTCGCCCGACGGCCGCAGCTCGGGACCGGCAAGCGGCGTTTGGCGAAAGACATCGGCCCGGTACAAGCGCTCCGCTTTCAGCGCGTGCTGCTGGCGCATACGCTGCGCCGTTTGGGGCGGGACCGCCGCTGGACCACCTGGCTCGCGGTGACCCCTGACCGCTCGGGAGGACCTTGGGCGATGCGCCTGCGCCTCCTGAACCAAGGCTCAGGCGATCTCGGACGCCGAATGGCGACGGTCATGCGGAAGCTGCCGCCAGGGCCAGTCGCGATCGTCGGCGCCGATATTCCAGGCCTTATGCCCCACCATGTCACCAGCGCCTTTGGCCAGCTCGGCCGGAGAGACGCCGTATTCGGGCCGGCGAGCGACGGCGGCTATTGGCTTGTCGGCCTGCGGCGGCGCCCTCGCATTCTCGATCCCTTCCGCGAAATCCGTTGGTCGACCGAGCATGCCCTCGCCGACACGCTTCGCAACCTCGCCCGGAGCGAGGTTGCGTTACTCGACACGCTCGCCGATGTCGACGATGGACCCTCGCTGTCTCGAAATCCTGGCTGGGAGGTACTTTGTTGCCGTCAGGGCAGGGGTCCCCGCAGCCAGCCTCTCGATTGGTCGTAGCGGGCCGTGGACGTACCGCTTTTAACAGTTTGGTACGCCACCTCAGCCCCTTCAGCGCCTCATGCAGCAGGTTGGCTGGCGTCAGGACCGTTGCGCATTCAGATC
>DATLTH010000550.1:0-4958 GCA_035533695.1 Allostellaceae bacterium
GGCCGGCGTCCTGGGCGAGCTGGCGCTGGCGGCGAGCCTTGGAATGCTTCAGGCGATAGGAGTCGCCGTTCATCTCCAGGATATGGACGTGGTGAGTGAGCCGGTCGAGCAGCGCGCCGGTCAAGCGTTCGGAGCCGAACACACTTGTCCATTCCTCGAACGGCAGGTTGGAGGTGACGATGGTCGAGCTGCGCTCATGGCGCTGGCTGAAGACCTCGAACAACAGCTCCGCCCCGGTCTGGGAGAGCGGGACATAGCCCAACTCGTCGATGATCAGCAGCTTTGCGGCGGCCAGGTTTTGCTGCAGCCGCAACAGTCGGCGCTCGTCGCGCGCCTCCTGGAGCTGGTGGACGAGGCCGGCGGCGGTGAGGAAGGTGACGGAGAACCCGCGCTGGCAGGCGGCCAGGCCCAGGGCCAGCGCTACATGGGTCTTTCCGGTGCCGCTTGAGACAGAGACATAGTGCCCGATACCAAGGGCAGGATGCGACGATCCACTACCCCTTTCATCCTCGCTGTGGCTGCCGAGTCGCGGTAGTGCGGCGTCATTCCTTCCGGGGGGTCACCATGCTGGTGGTCGAACAGCCGGACGGGACATTGGCGCTGGTGCCGGAATGGATGACGACACCAGCAGCCGCAGCCATGGAGCTCCGTGACGCGCCACGCTTGCCGCTTTCAGAATTGCGCGCCCTGCGCCAAGTCGCGGATGTCGCCCTATCGTTGCTGTCGAATCCAGGCAACGGAGTTCGGCATGAGATACCAAGCAGTTCCAACGCAGCGGGAGTTGTTCTCGAGAGCGGCACCGAAGACGTCACTGCCATCGGAGGTGATGCAGCGGATACTGTTCCTGTTCGAGCAGCTCCTCGCCGAGGCGGCAGCCTTCGATCTTTCCGTGACGGAGCGGGTCGATGAGCAAGATCATGCCTGATCACCGCGAGCGGCAGGCTTATGTTTATGTCCGGCAGTCTACCCCCGATCAGCTGCTGCACAATCATGAGAGCCGGCGGCGGCAATACGCGCTGGCGGATCGGGCGCGTGCGCTCGGCTGGTCCGAGGTGGTGGTTGTCGATGACGACCTCGGCCGCTCGGGCGGTGGGATCGAGCGGCCGGGGTTCGAGCGTCTCCTGGTGGCGATCTGCGAAGCGCGGGTCGGTATCGTGCTGGCGGTCGATGCGTCGCGACTGGCCCGCAACGGCCGGGATTGGCACACTCTCTTGGAGTTTTGTGGCCTGGTGGGCTGCCTGCTGGCCGACGAGGACGGGGTTTACGATCCGCGATTGCCGAACGATCGATTGCTGCTCGGCATGAAGGGCACGATGAGCGAGATGGAGCTCTCGCTGTTGCGACAGCGCTCCTTCGAGGCCTTGCACCAGAAGGCGCGGCGGGGCGAACTGTTCTTCACCGTCGCTGTCGGTTACCGCAAGGCTCGGCACGATCGCATCGAGATCGATCCCGACCTGCGGGTGCGCGAGGCAATCGCCTTGGTGTTCCGCAAGTTCGACGAGTTCCACAGCGTGCGGCAGGTGCACCTGTGGCTGCGCCAGGAGGAGATTCGCCTGCCGGCCGTCGAGCACGGGTCGCTGGAGCCGCGGATCGTCTGGAAGTTGCCGGTCTACAACACGATCCTGCATCTCTTGACCAATCCGGTTTACGGCGGCGCCTATGCCTTCGGCCGCACGTGCAGCCGGGTCAGCGTGCGGGACGGGCGTAAGCGGGTTGTCCGCGGCTTTCGCCGTTCGCAAGCAGAGTGGGAGGTGTTGCTCCCCGATCACCACGAGGGATACATCTCGTGGGAGGAGTTCGGAAGGAACCAACGCCTGATCGCCGACAATGCCAACAGCAAGGGGTTGATGGCCCGCGGCTCGGTACGCCGTGGCGATGCGCTTTTGGCCGGCCTGCTGCGCTGTGGCCATTGCGGGCGCCGGCTGCATGTTGCCTACAGCGGTACAGTCGGGTTCTGCGTGCGCTATCATTGCCGCGGCGCCCATATCAACCATGGGACGGCGCGCTGCATCTCGTTCGGCGGGTTGCGCGTCGACGCGGCGGTTTCGGCGGAACTGTTGCGGGTGCTTGCGCCCTTTGGAATCGAGGCGGCGCTGCACGCGCTCGATGCCCGCGCGGCCGATAATTCCGAGACCCATCGGCAAGCCGAGCTTGCTCTTACTCAGGCGCGCTACGAGGCCGGGCTCGCACGCCGGCAGTATGATGCCGTCGATCCTGACAACCGCCTAGTCGTGGCCGAGCTGGAGCGGCGCTGGAACGACCGGCTGGTCGAGGTCCACCGCATCGAAGAACAGCTTGCAACACTGAAGACGGCGAAAGTGGCGATGCCGACGGCTGAGGAACGGGTCCGGCTGACGGCGCTTGGTGCCGATATCGAGGGGCTGTGGCATCATCCCGGCGCCACCGCCGAGACGCGCAAGCATGTTTTGCGGACGGCGATCGTCGAGATCGTGGCCAAGATCGTCGGCAACACGATCGATCTCGCGGTTCATTGGCAGGGCGGGGATCATACACGGCTGATAGTGCCGAAGAATCGGACGGGTCAGCACCGCCTGACGACTGACGCCGAAACGGGCGAGCTCATTCGGGGCTTATCACGGCAGCAGCCGGACGCCGGTATAGCGGCCATCCTCAACCGTTGCGGCAAGCGGACCGGCAAGGGCAATACCTGGACCGAAAGCCGCGTCCGCTCCCACCGCAGCGCCCACGGCATTGCCGCATACCGCGACGGTGAGATGGCCGAGCGCGGCGAGTTGACCCTGGAGGAGACGGCCCGGCGTCTCGCGGTCAGCAAGATGACGGTGCTCCGGCTGATCGGCAGCGGTGTTATCCAGGCGGGGCAGGCTTGCAAAGGTGCACCCTGGGCGATCCCGGAGGCGGAGCTTGCCGGGCTCGATGCCCGTGCGGCTTTCATTCGCCGCCCGCAACCAGAAAATGCTGATCAACAATCTCTTATGTTTCAATAATGTGGTGAGGTGGGCACTATGGCGCGAGTGCGCTGGGGCCGAAGATCAAGAGATTGCCGCCTTGCTCGATCCAGGCGTCGCCTTCGGCCAGCGCCATCACGTGGGCTTTGCGGATGGTGGGCACGGCGGCGAAGTCGAGGGTGGCAAAGGTCTTGCCGTGCGGCAGACCGGATTCGGCCATATGGCGGGCGATACGCCGGGCGGCGCGCTCGGCCAGTTCGTGGTCGCACATCGCGGCGAGAAAGCGGGCGCTGCCCCAGCCTTCGCGATCGGCGCGGTCGCCGAACTCCTGCCAGATGCGGCCGATCGTCGGCAGGCGCAGCGCATTCAACATCACCGGTAGCTTGGCGGCGTCGACGTCACTCATGCGGCATCTCCCAGGCTCGGCATTCGCAGTAGCTCGTCGTAGACCGCGAGGTTGGGCGCCGTCACCGTCACCGCGGGTGCGGCAGCGAGGACCGGCGGGGCCACGGCCGCGCGCGCCGCTTCGAGATCGGGTGTGCCGCCGGCGTCGAGCACGACGACGAGATAATCGCAGAGCACCGCCTCGCAGGCCTGCATGGCAGCGAGGTGCAGCAGCCCAACATAAACCCGGCACGCCTTGCGCGGATCGAGGCGCTGATCGAGTGTCTCCCAGGCGCGGCGGAAGACCGAGTTCGGGAACAGCTCGTCGCGGAACACCGAGTGCCGGAAGGCCTGCGGCTTGCGGATCAGCGCGCCGACCAGATGGCGATAATCGACGACGCGCTGGGGTGGCCCGTTGCGCTTGAAGTAGCGCCGCGCCACGGTCAGCACCGGCGTGATGCCGAGATAGCAGACCAGGCGATCGTCGTAGATGTGCACCTTGACGCGGCAGCCGACCAGGCGCGAGGGCACGGTGTAGAGGACGTTGCGCACCGAGATCGTGCCCGAACGCGTCACGGTGACGGTGGCGCTCGAGAAATCCGTGGTGCGGTGCGGCGGCAGCGGAAGCAGGGCGGCAAGCTCGACGGCGACCTCTTCGCGCCGCCGGGCATTCTTGCGGGCGATGAACTCCTGGAGAAAAGCCTGGTAGGCAGCCAGGTCGGGAAAGTCCCGCGTGCCGCGCAGTTCGAGCGCCTCGTCGAGGCCGGTCTTCAGATGGCCGTGCGAGGCCTCGACCGCACCGTTCTCGTGGCTGACGCCGGCGTTGTTGCGGGTCGGTTCCATGCCGTAATGGCGACAGAACTCGGCATAGCGCGCTGCCTCGTCCTCCCGATTGGAGAGGTTGCGGTAAGCCGCCGAGAGCCGGTCGGTGCGATGCGTACGCGGCACCCCGCCGAGTTGCCAGAGCGCCTCCTGGACGCCTTCGGTCAACGCGGTGAAGCTCTCTCCGCCGCAAATCGCCTTGACGTACTGCCAGCCGCTGAAGGCGAGCCAGAAATGATAGAGCAGATGGGGAAACGGCTCGCCGGCGAAAGTAACGCCGAGCCGACTGCCGTCGGTGAAATCCGAAAGCGCTTGCAGGCCCGGCGGATGTTCCTGACGAAAGATCAGCTCTCGCTCCGGGCCCTCGGTCGCCCGCCAGTGTGCCACCCGGCGCTGCAAGGAGCGCAGCATGCGGTCGGGATAGCGCGCGGGATGGCGACGCTGCAGTTCTTCGAGCAGTGTCGTCGCCCGCAAGCTCGGCATTCCGGTGAGCATCGGTACCAGCTCCGCGCGCCAGACCTCGGCGAAGGGATCCTGCCGCGTGCGATAGCGCCGCGTTCGGTCCCGCTGGCTCGGCAGCACCGGAGAGCCGCCGATCCGCCGACCGGTGCGCTCGCTCAAACCGGCACGGGCGGCCGCGGCCGCCTGGGTGTGTCCGTCTTTACGAGAGTCCATATACCGCCTGACCTGGCGGTCGGTGACCCGCTTGCCGGACATCCAATGTTCCCCCGCGATCGCGGGGGAACATTGATCACGTCGGCCGCAGCGAACCCCAACCGGCCATTGTAGTTGTCGTCAGGCGGCCACCGTAATCGTCGCCGCGCA
>DATLTH010000551.1:0-2308 GCA_035533695.1 Allostellaceae bacterium
TCGATACCCGCCGCGCGCGCCTCCTCCATCGCATACTGAATCAGCGGCTTGTCGACGACGGTCAACATCTCCTTGGGCATTGCCTTGGTGGCCGGCAGGATGCGGGTGCCGAGCCCGGCCACGGGAAAAACCGCTTTGCGCACGGGTTTGTGCATCGTTCTCCTCGTTCCGGGTTAGCAAGCGGCCCTGCGCCGCCGGCTTTGTAGCATTGTTGCCCGGTGGCAACTAAAACCGGTTAACAGCGCTGGCCGGCGCAGGTTCAATACGCCGCCGCCGTGCTCCTCACGTGACGCGTCTGCGCGGCGAGGCGGATCGGCGCGTTGGGCGCTCCGAACCCGGCATAGGCCCGCCGCTCGACGATCTCGAAGAAAAAGCCGCCGTCGAACGTGTCGGTATAAGCCTGGAAGAACTCGCCATTGCCCTGGCGGTCGTAAAGGATGTTGCTGGCCCGCAGCCGGTCGAGCGCCTCCCCGGCGATATCGATGCGTGCTTCCAGGTCGTCGTAATAGTTTTCGGGGATCGGCAGCAGGCTCACGCCGTTGGCGCGCAGCCGGGCAACGGTGGCGAAAATGTCGTCGGTCGCGAGCGCGATGTGCTGCACTCCCGAGCCGAAAAAGTCGCTAAGAAACCGAGACGCCAGCGTCTGCCGGCTCTGCGAGGTGTTGAGGACGAGGCGGAACGCGCCGTCATCGGTCTCGACGACCTGGCTCAGCACGATCCCGCCGGGGTCGAGCACGTCCTGAATCGGCTGCTTCCGCAACTCGAACAGCGACGTATAGAACAAGAGCCAGGTCAGCATCTCCTCGTGCTGCATCGACTGCGAGATGTGGTCGAACGCCGTGAGGCCGGCGCCGGCGCCGGCTTCGGGCAGCGGGTCGAAGTCGATCTCCCAGTGGCGGCCGAGGTGGGTCTTGTCGTCGACGAAATAGACGAGGCTGCCGCCGAGGCCGCGAACCGCCGGGATGTCGATCTCGCCGGTGCGGACGATCTGGCGGAACGGCTGATCGAGCAACTGCCCGGCCCGGGTCCGCGTCGCCGCGGCGTCGTCGACCTTGAGCGTCAGCGCGCACACCGACGAGCCGTGGGTGATGTTGAACGAGTGGGCGAACCCTTCCTTTTCGCGGTTGACGACGAAGTTGATGCCGCCCTGCCGCCATCGCGTCACCGCCTTCGACTTGTGGATCCCGGCCTTGGCAAAGCCGAGCGCGGCCAGCGATTCCTCGAACCCGGCGGCCGCGGAATCGTCTATCGCAAACTCGACGAAATCGACGCCGCGGCAGCGGCCGCGCGGCGCCAGAGGCGCGAACCCGGCGATCGGCGCGCCGCTGCGCGCCTGCAATTCATCGAGCATCACCAACAGCGAGCGCTGACCGTCGATCGCGACCCGCCGCGGCGAGCCGGCGCGAATGCTGTCGTTGAAGATTTCGAGCGAGATCAGCCCATCAAAGCCGGTTGCCTGAAGCGCGTCCACGAAATCGCCGATCGGCAAATCGCCTTGCCCCGGAAAGCAGCGGTAGTGCCGGCTCCACGACAGGTAATCCATGTCGAGCCGCGGCGCGTCGGCCATCTGGACGAGAAAGATGCGGTCGCGCGGGATCGCCCGGAGCGCGCCGAGTTCGGTGCCACGCGCCAGGATGTGAAAGCTGTCGAGCACCAGGCCGACCGCCGGGTGGTCGGCGCGGCGCACCACCTCCCACGCGTCGCGGTAGTCGTTGATGTGGCGGCCCCAGGCCAAGGCCTCGAACGCGACACGCATCCCGCGTTTCGCGGCACGCTCGCCCAGCTCGTGGAAATCCGCGGCGGCGCGGTCGATGCCGCCGAGCGATTCCCCCGCGACGTTGCTGCACACCATCAGCAGGTCGCAACCGAGCTCAGCCATCAGGTCGAACTTGCGTTCGGCGCGGGAGAAGCCCTTGGCGCGCTGCGGCTCGGGCATGCCCTCGAAATCGCGGAACGGCTGGAACGTCACCGCCTTGAGGCCGAGCGACCGGATCGCCTGGCCGATCTCGGCCGGCGTGCCGTCAAACGACAACAGGTCGTTCTCGAAGATCTCGATGCCCTCGAACCGGGCGCCGGCAATCGCCTCCAGCTTTTCGTTGAGCGTGCCGCTGAGGCAAACGGTGGCGATCGCAGTCTGCATCGATCCCCTCACATGCTGGCGAAATGCCGGATCATCCGGTCGGGGTCCGGCTCGATCCCGGCAAACAGGCGGAACGCGCCGACCGCCTGGAACACCGCCATCATGCCGCCGTCCATCGTGCGGCACCCGGCCGCCCGCGCGGCCCGCAGCAACTCGGTGTCGAGCGGA
>DATLTH010000552.1:0-2853 GCA_035533695.1 Allostellaceae bacterium
GCCATTACGGCGGCGACCACATCATCTTCATCGGCCACGTCGAGCGTTTCGCCTATACCGACAAGCCGACATTGATGTTCTGTCGCGGCAAATACGTCCGCGGCGAACCGATTATGCTGAGCTGAATGCCAACCCGCCAACCGAGAAGAAGTGACCGCCATGCTGTCCCGATCCCAACGAACCGCCTATGACCGCGACGGGTTCATCGTCGTCCCGGATGTCTTCTCCGCCGCCGAGATCGATGAATTGCGGGCGGTGACCGACGGGTTTGTCGCGCGCGCGGCGCGGGTCGGCGCCAACGACGAGGTGTACGACCTGGAAGACTCGCATTCCGCCGCCGAGCCGCGGGTGCGCCGCTTGAAGGCGCCGCATCTGATCGACGCGGCCTATTTCCGCGCCAGCCGCAACGCGCGGGTCGTCGCGATCCTGAAGGATTTGTGGGGCAGCGTCCGCTTCGACACCGGCAAGCTCAACATGAAATCGGCGGGCTACGGCGCGCCCGTAGAATGGCACCAGGACTGGGCGTTCTACCCGCACACCAACGACGATCTCGCCGCGGTCGGCATCATGCTCGACGATGTCGACGACGAAAACGGCCCGATGCTGGTTGTCCCGGGCAGCCACAAGGGGCCGGTCTATGACCATCACGGGCCGAACGGCCGGTTCTGCGGCGCGATGGACCCCAAGCGCTTGGCTCAAGAAGGGGGCAGCATCGACCTGTCGCGCGCGCGGCCCTGCCTCGGCAAGGCCGGATCGGTGACGGTGCACCACGTCCGCGCGGTGCACGGCTCGGCGACCAATTTCTCCGGCCGCGAGCGCCGCTTCCTGTTGTTCCAGTACCGCGCCGCCGATGCCTGGCCGCTGTTGGGCTTCAAGGACGGCATCGAGAAGTTCGACGACCTGCTGCTGGCGGGCGAGAGGACGATCGAGCCGCGCCTCGCTGCGGTGCCGGTGCGCCTGCCCCTGCCGCCGGCCGAGCACCAGGGATCGATCTACGAGAACCAGCGCGCCAGCGACCGGCGCTATTTCGCCACCGCCGCCGCGCCCCGCGTCGCCGCGGAGTAGCCGCCCCAGCGCAGAGGTCAGGCAATGTCGATCATCGGGTGGATTTTGTTGGGGCTGATCGCCGGGTTCATTGCCAGCAAGATCGTCAATAAAACCGGCGAGGGGTGCATCCTCGATATCGGGCTCGGCATTGCCGGCGCCTTTGTCGGCGGATTGATCTTTTCCGCCCTGGGCGGCCACGGCGTGACCGGGTTCAACCTGTACAGCATGTTCGTCGCCGTCGTCGGCGCGGTCGTGGTGCTGGTGGTGTACCACACGGTCTTCGGACGACGCAGCGAGTAGACCACGCGCCGCCAAGCTATATTCTATCGCGTGCCCGGCCGCGCTCGCTATTATCGCAATCTCAATCGAGGGAAGGAGAAGCCTAATGGCGAATGTTCCCGGTGTCGTCACCGACCCCAGCCGCATCAAAGGCGGCGTCATCTCGCTGTCGAGCGGCGGG
Source organism: Allostellaceae bacterium (assembly GCA_035533695.1). Taxonomy (GTDB): domain Bacteria; phylum Pseudomonadota; class Alphaproteobacteria; order ATCC43930; family CGMCC-115725; genus DATARH01. The sequence goes on from DATLTH010000552.1 coordinate 1,508, forward strand.
ACGCAAATTGCCGCCTACCTGGCGCGGCCGGCCCAGCCCGGCAGTTACCCCGGCATCGTCGTGATCCAGGAGGCGTTCGGCCTGGTCGATCACATCTGCGACCTGGCCCGGCGCTTTGCCAATATCGGCTACAACGCGGTCGCCCCGGCGCTCTATTGGCGGCGCGGCGCGCCGAAGGACCCGGACGTCATGGATCAGGTGTTCCCGGTCATGTTCGGCCTGCCCGACAGCGAAGCGGTGCAGGACCTCGAAGCCGCTGCCGACTACCTGAACGCGATGCCCGGGGCGACCGGCAAGGTCGGCGCGATCGGCTTCTGTTCGGGCGGGCGGCACACGCTGCTCTTCGCCTGCAGCAGCAACAAGGTCAATGCCGCCATTGATTGCTGGGGCGGCTTCATCAACCGCGCCACCCCGGATGCCGAAACGACTGCGGCGCGGCCGAAGGCGCCGCTCGACATGCTCGGCCAACTGCACTGCCCGCTGTTCGGCGTCTTCGGGGTCGAGGACCAGAACCCGCCGGTGGCATTGGAGGGGGAATTGAAGAAACGCGCTCAGGCCGCCGGCAAAAAAGACGTGACAACAAAGATCTACCAGGATGCCGGCCACGCCTTCCTCGCCGACTACCGGCCGAGCTATCGCGAAGGCCCGGCGCACGATCTGTGGACCGACGCCACCACCTTCCTCGGCAAGCACCTGAAGTAGGCCCCTCACCCTCCCGCTTCGCGGGTCCCTCCCTCTCCCTCCCCGGGCTTGACCCGGGGATCGCGGGGAGAGGGCCGGGGTGAGGGGCGTCACTCACGCGCGATGGAACGGCCGGTCGCCTTTCACGGTGACGCGGTAGCCATGGCGCTGCTGCGGGAAATAATCCCACATCGCATGATGCTGGGCGCAGCGATTATCCCAGAACGCGACCGAACCCGGCTGCCAACGGAAGCGGCACTGAAACTCCGGCGTCTCGCAGTGCCGATACAGCATCTCCAGCAGCGCGTCGCTTTCGAGCCTGCTCAACCCCTTGATCCCGGTTGTAAAGTTGCGGTTGACGAACAGCGCCTTCCGACCGGTCACCGGATGGGTGCGCACGACCGGGTGCTCGGCGCGCGGAAACTCCCTGCCGCGCGCATCCTTATGACCGAAGCGGCCGCGATATACCGGTCCGCCGTCATGGATTGCAGTGAGGCCCTCGACGAGCCGCTGAACCGGCGGCGACAGCTTGTCGAAGGCGGCATACATGCTGGCGAACAACGTGTCGCCGCCTTCGGGCGGCACCTCGGTCAGGTAAAGGATGCTGCCCATCGGCGGCTCGGGGTCGCACGACACGTCGGAGTGCCATTCCTCGCCGGCGACGT
>DATLTH010000553.1:0-6246 GCA_035533695.1 Allostellaceae bacterium
GATATGGCTCACTGACGGCATGACCGGCAGCCCGACTTCGCCGAGCCGGCGTTTGACGATCGCGACCCGCTCCTGATGCAGGGCGCGCGCGGCCCGGCTCTCCTTCAGATGGCGCACTGCGGCGAGGGCGCCCGCCGCCAGCAAGGGCGGCATCGCGCTGGTGAAGATGAACCCCGGGGCATGGCCGCGCAGGAAATCCACCATCAGGGCCGAGCCGGCGACATACCCGCCCATCACGCCGAATGCCTTCGCCAGCGTGCCCTGGATCACGGTGAGGCGCTGTGCGACGCCGTCGCGCTCGGCGATGCCGCCGCCATGCGCGCCGTAAAGCCCGACCGCGTGCACTTCGTCGAGATAGGTCATCGCGCCGTAGCGCTCGGCGACGTCGCACAAATCGGCGAGCGGCGCGATGTCGCCGTCCATCGAATAGACCGACTCGAAACAGACGAGCTTCGGCCGCTCCAGCGGCAGCGCGGCCAGCAGCCGCGCCAGGTCGCCCGGGTCGTTGTGGCGAAAGATCTGCTTTTCGGCACGGCTGTTGCGGATGCCGGCGATCATCGAGGCGTGGTTGTTTTCGTCCGACAGCACGACCATGCCGGGCATGCTGGCGGCGAGCGTCGACAAGGCGGCCTCGTTGGCGACAAAGCCCGAGGTGAAGACGAGCGCCGCTTCGCTGCCGTGCAGATCGGCCAGCTCGCGCTCGAGCAAGACATGCGCGTGGGCCGTTCCCGAGATGTTGCGGGTGCCGCCGGCGCCGGCGCCCGAGCCGCGCATTTCCGCTTCCATCGCGGCGAGCACCTTGGGGTGCTGGCCCATGCCGAGATAGTCGTTCGAGCACCACACCGTAACTTCGGCGCCGATGCGGTGGTCGAAGGCGCGCGGGAACCGGCCGCAGCGCCGCTCCAGATCGGCAAAGACCCGGTAACGCCCCTCGGCATGCAGCGCATCGAGGCGCGACTTGAAGAAACTATCGAAATCCATGATCGCCTGCCGCGTTAAGCGAGCGACGATAGCACGCCGGCAAATCTTTGCGATGGCGCGCTGTGTCGCGGTTAATCCGCGCTGACTGCCGTCCCCTTCGCGCTGAGCAGGTGATCGAGCCGGCCGCACGCTGCCAGCCACCCGCTCCAGTGCTGCTGCCGTACGCCGGGGTCGGCGAAATTCTCGTGCCGCAGGACCAGTTCGGTGATGTCGCCGAGCTGGCGAAACGCGAGCACTACCCTGCCCTCCGGATCATCGAAAAAGGCGCCCTCCCAGCACCAGGTGAAGACCAGCCGCTCCGGCGGCGTCACTTCGAGGAAGCGGCCATGCACGGCGATCTCGCCCGCGCGGTCGCGGCGGCGCATCGCGATGCGATAGGCGCCGCCGACGCGCAGATCGATGTCAACCTCGCTCGCCGCCCATCCCGGCGGACACCACCATTCCCGCAAGGCCGCCGGCTGCGTCCACGCCCGGAAAACCGCGTCGGCCGGCGCCCGAAAGGTCCGGCGCAATTCGAGCGCGAGCACCGATTGAGGGTCGCCGACGGATTGCATCAGTTTTCCTCCCTGTCGAGGTATTCGGCGAGGGAATCGAGTTGCTGCTGCCAGAACGTGCGATGCCGCTCGATCCACTGCGATGCCTGCGCCAACGGGTCGGCCCGCAAGCGGCAATAATGCACCCGGCCGGTTTTCCAGCGCTCGATCAGCCCGCAGCGCTCCAGTACCGCGAGGTGCCTGGAGATCGCCGGCGCCGAGACCTCGAACGGCGCGCCGAGCTCGCTGACCGAGCCCGGCCCCTGGGTCAGCCGCGCGACGATCCCGCGCCGGATCGGATCGGACAAGGCCGCGAAAATCTCATCGAGCGGCGCGCCGCCGACCGCCGCTGCGGTCTGCGACGCCGTTTCGTCGCGGCGCTGAGCGGCCGTCACCGATCGCGCCTCGCCGACGGCCGACCGATGCCCGCCGGTCTCACTCCGCTGCGGCGGGTCGCGCTTCGACGATGTCCCATTTCAGGCTGTTGGTCGCCTCCAGAACCTCGGCTCGCTCGCGGGCCGCGACACCCAGCGCGTCGCACGAGGCATTGATGTGCGCCAGCAAAATATCCCATTCCGCGTCGGTTATCCCCAACCCGCGGTGCGAGCCTTTCATGTCGGGTCCGGCATAGAAAGCCGGGCCGCCGAAAGCGGCGCAGAGAAAATCGACAAGCAGCTGCTCGCCGCGCCGGCGGCTGTCAACCGACTTGCCCTTCCAGTAGACCCACAGCGCCGGATCACCGTACAGCCGCGGCATCAAATCGGCGACAAACGCCGCCAGCGCATCGTAGCCGCCAAGCCGCTTGTACAGGGTCTCGCGCACTGCCGCCGTGTCTTCCGGATCCATCATCGCGCCCTCCCGATAACACTTAACTTAGCGGTTAAGTGTTATCGCAAAAATGATGGACCGTCAAGCGGCGGCCGACGAGACGGGCGGCGGGTCCGCGCGATATGCCCCCGTGCGTCACGCGAGGTCGAAGCGGCCGAGATTCATCACCTTGGTCCACGCCGCCGCGAAGTCTTGGACAAATTTCTCGTTCGAATCCGCGTACGCATAGACTTCCGCGATCGCGCGCAATTGCGCGTGCGAACCGAAGACGAGGTCGACGCGGGTGCCGGTCCACCTGACCTCGCTCGTCTTGCGGTCGCGCCCCTCGTAGACGCCGTCCGAGCCGGCCGCGGGCTGCCACTCGGTGCTCATGTCGAGCAGGTTGACGAAAAAATCATTGGTCAGCGTCTGCGGCCGCTTGGTGAAGACGCCGTGCGCGGACTTGCCGGCATTGGCGCCCAGGACGCGCAGGCCGCCGACAAGAACCGCCATCTCCGGTGCCGTCAGCGTCAGCAACTGCGCCCGATCGACCAACAGCGCCTCGGCCGAGAAGCGCTGCTCGCCGCGAAGATAGTTGCGGAACCCGTCGGCGGTCGGTTCGAGCGGTGCGAAGGAGTGGGCGTCGGTTTGCTCTTGCGAGGCGTCCATGCGCCCCGGCGTGAAGGGGATTTTCACGTCGTACCCGGCATCCCTCGCCGCTCTCTCGACTGCGGCGCAGCCGCCCAGCACGATCAGGTCGGCAAGCGAGACCTTTTTCCCGCCCGACTGCGACCCGTTGAAGTCCCGCTGGATCGCTCCGAGCGTCTGCAGCACGATCGCCAGTTCGGCCGGCTGGTTAACGTCCCAGTCCTTTTGCGGCGCCAGGCGAATTCGCGCGCCGTTCGCTCCGCCGCGCTTGTCCGAGCCGCGGAACGTCGACGCCGAGGCCCAGGCCGTTGCGACCAGCTGGGCGACGGACATACCGGACGCGAGGATTTTCGCCTTCAGCGCGACAATGTCCTCGACCCCGACCAGCGGATGATCGACCGCGGGGATCGGGTCCTGCCACGGCAATTCCTCCTGCGGCACGAGCGGGCCGAGATAGCGCGCGATCGGGCCCATGTCGCGGTGCGTCAGCTTGAACCACGCACGCGCGAAGGCGTCGGCGAACTGGTCCGGATGCTCGTAGAAATGCCGGGAGATCTTTTCGTAAGCCGGGTCGAAGCGCAGTGCGAGGTCGGTCGTCAGCATGGTCGGCACATGCCGCTTCGACGGGTCAAAAGCGTCCGGGATCGTGGCCTCCGCGCCTTTCGCCTTCCACTGGTAGGCGCCGGCCGGGCTTTTCGTCAGCTCCCATTCGTGGTTGAACAGGTTCTCGAAGAAGTGGTTGCTCCATTTGGTCGGCGTTTGCGACCAGGTGACTTCCGGGCCGCCGGTGATCGCGTCGGCTCCTTTGCCGCTGCCGAACCGGCTCTTCCAGCCGAGGCCCTGCGCCTCGATCGGGGCGGCTTCCGGCACCGGGCCGAGCAGCGCCGGATCGCCCGCGCCGTGGGTTTTGCCGAAGGTGTGGCCGCCGGCGATCAGCGCGACCGTTTCCTCGTCGTTCATCGCCATGCGGGCAAACGTCTCGCGAATATCGCGCGCCGCCAAGACGGGGTCCGGATTGCCGTTCGGCCCTTCCGGATTGACGTAAATGAGACCCATCTGCACCGCGGCGAGCGGCTTCTGCAGATCGCGGTCGCCGCTATAGCGCTCGTCCGCCAGCCACTTGCCTTCGGGGCCCCAGTAGACAGACTCTTCTGGTTCCCAGACCTCCGCCCGCCCGCCGCCAAACCCGAACGTCTTGAAGCCCATCGATTCGAGGGCGACATTGCCGGCGAGGATCATCAGGTCGGCCCAGGAGATTTTGCGGCCGTATTTCTGCTTGATCGGCCATAACAGCCGGCGCGCCTTGTCGAGGTTGGCGTTGTCCGGCCAGCTGTTGAGCGGCGCAAAGCGCTGCTGGCCGGCGCCGGCGCCGCCGCGGCCGTCGCCGATCCGGTAGCTGCCGGCGAGGTGCCACGCCATCCGGATGAACAACCCCCCGTAATGGCCAAAGTCGGCCGGCCACCAATCCTGCGATTGGGTCATCAAGGCATGCAGGTCCCGGATCACGGCATTGAGGTCGAGGCTTTTGAATTCCCTGGCGTAGTCGAACGCCGCGCCCATCGGATCGGACAGCGCGGAATGCTGGTGGAGAACCCGAAGGTCCAGCTGGTTCGGCCACCAGTCACGGTTCGTGGGTCCGCGGGCGCCGCCCGTGAACGGGCACTTGCTGTCATCTGCCATGCTGCTCTCCGATCGCGTTATCGGTCGTCACAGATCGATAGATTAGAGTGATTCTAGATAGTGAGCGCGCGCGTCGGCGTCAAGCGAGTTAGAAGCGCTCTAAATCAACGATGGAAAAGCCGTAACGATCCCGCGACGCTCCGCCGCGGGGGGCTTTGATCCGGATCGGCCTGGGGACGCTACTTTTGCGGCGCGGTAGCGCACACGAATGTCGCGCGGGCCGGCAGCAGTAAGGGGCAGTTCTGCAGATACCAGTCGGTATCGGCCGGCTCGGCGACCGAATGCGGCGTGCCCGCGCTGCATTCCTGCTGCGCCTGCGCCCGCACCTCGGCGAGCGTCGTGGTCAGCCTGTTGTAGCAGATCGCGACGCGGGGACCGGCTGTCGCGCCGGGCGGCGGCGCGCGCGGCACGGTCGGGTAGGGATCGAGCGCGCCGCAGCCGGCCAGCGCCGCGGCGGCGATCAGCAACAGGCCAAAGCGCACGCTCATGCCGCGGCGGCCAGCGCCTGCTCGGCGAACAAGGAAGCCGCCATCAGCCGCGCATCGTCGCCGATCCGGCCGACCAGCTGGATGCCGGTCGGCAGTCCGCTTTCGCCCCACAATGCCGGCAGGGTGACGCAGGGCACCCCGAGCAGCGTCCACATCCGGTTGAAGACCGGGTTGCCGGTATAGCCAAGACCCTGCGGCGCTTCGCCCGGCGCGGCCGGCACCAGCATCGCATCGCACGGCCCGAAGAAGGCGTCGAGCCGGGCCCGCGCCGCGGCGGTCTCGGCCTTGGCCGCGTCGTAGGCGTCGGCGCCGACGGCCATGCCGGCGTCGAGCATCTGGCCGAGCCGCGGCGACAATTCCGCACTGTGCATGATCCGCTCGTAGGCCAGGCTGCGGACCAGCTCGAACCCCATGACCAGGTCCTGCGCCGCGGTCAGCCCGCGATGCTCCGGCGGCACGGCGATCTCGGCGACCCAGGCGCCGGCGTTCTCCAGCGCGGTGCGGGCGCGCTCGAATGCCGCGATGGCGCTCGGCTCGGCTTCGTCCCACATCGGGGTGCGGTAAAGCCCGAAGCGCGGCGGCGCGGCGGGCATCGCAAGCTCGCGCAAGGCTCGCCGGCCGCTGAGGACCCCGGCGAAAAAGGCCGCATCGGCGACATCGCGCGCCATCATCCCGACCGTATCGAGACTGTCGGCGAGCATCTTGGCCCCGGCGCGGGCGATCAGGCCAAAGCTCGGCTTATAGCCGACGACGCCGCAGAACGAGGCGGGACGGATGATCGATCCGGCGGTCTGCGTGCCGAACGCAAGCGGCACCATGAAGTCGGCGACCGCGGCCGCCGAGCCGCTCGACGATCCGCCGGGGGTGTGGGCCGGGTTGTGCGGGTTGGCGGTCTTGCCCGGGGTGAAGCAGGCGAATTCGGTGGTGACGGTCTTGCCCACGACGACCGCCCCCGCCGCCCGCGCCAGCGCGACGCAGGCGGCATCGGCCGCCGGGCGGTGGCCCTCGTAGATCACCGAGCCGTACCCGGTCGGCATGTCGGCGGTGTCGAGCAGGTCCTTGACCGCGATCGGCACCCCGTGCAGCGGCCCGCTCGGCTCCGAATTATC
>DATLTH010000554.1:0-2021 GCA_035533695.1 Allostellaceae bacterium
GTGGTCGTTATGCACCCGGTCAGAAGCTTCTGGAGCCATGTTTCAAGGGTTCCTCAGCAGCGGTCGTAGTCGGGCATATTTTTATCCGTGACTAAAATAGGGGTGTTGACTGGCGAGTCAACAGGGGTGATTTAGTCAACACTCTGGCGCTTTCAGCGCCGGGCGTAGCCCATCGCGTCGAGGAAGTCCTCGAGGGTCGGAAAGCGCAGGTACATGTTGGTCCGCTTCTGCGCGCCGATCGTCGTGCTCGACTCCGACGAATACGCGTGCCCGGGATACACCACGGTCGTGTCGGGCAGGCTCCGCAGCGTGCGGTTGAGACTGTAGTACATCGCCTCCGGGTCCGAACCCGGCAGGTCCACGCGCCCGCATGAGTTGACGAACAGCGTGTCGCCCGAAACCAGGTTGCCCTCGACCAGGAAGCACTGCGACCCCGGCGTATGGCCGGGCGTGTGCAGAAAAGCGATCGTGAGATCGCCCAGCTTGAGCGTATCGCCGGCGTCCATCTTGACCAGGTCCGAGTCGCTGAGCCCGGCCACCTTGCGCGTGCCCTCGGCCTCCGCCTTGTTGACGTAGACCTTGGCCTTCACCCGCTCGAGCATCCGCGCCGCGCCCTCGATCGTCATCCCCGCCATGCTGCCGCCGAGATGGTCGGGATGATAGTGGGTTATCAGGATGTGCTCGATTTCCATCCCGTAGCGCTCGGCCCATTTGATGATCTTGTCGACATCCCAGGCGGGATCGACCACGGCGGCCTTGCGCGTCACCGGGTCGCCGATGAGATAGACGAAGTTGGCCATCGGGCCCACCTGGGCCTGATGGAGGACAATCCGCTCTGCTTGCGCCATCGAGGTTTTACTCTCTCCGCGGCGCGTTCAGCGCGATAATCTCAATTCGCGCGACATTTTCAATTTGCCGGCAATTCCAGTTTGCGTGACAAATGCGATTCGCGCCGCAATTCAAATTTAGCGCTTGCCGCGGCGCGGCGCATCCCTGTCCTTGCCGCCCGCGCCGCCGGCCGCCGCGGCCGCCGCCCGCCGCTTCGCCGTCACCGCCGCGCGCGGATCGATCCGCAAGCCCCGGTCCCACAGGAACTCGGGCTCCTTGAGCCGCCGCGCAACCCATCGCGATTGCACGAACAGATGGTCGCTCAGACGATTGACGTAGACCATGAGATGGTCGTTGATCGGCTCGACGCGCCTCAGCGCCCAGCACACGCGCTCGGCCCGCCTGCATACGGTGCGCGCCTGGTGGAGGAAAGCGTTGAGCAGGCCGCCGCCCGGAAGCGTGAAGGAGTTGAGCGGCTTCAGCTCCTGCTGCATCCGGTCCATCTCCTCCTCGAGCTTCTTCGCTTCCGCCGCGCTCATCTTGTGCATCCCGGCGTACTCGGCGGGCGGCGGCGTCGCCAGCTCGGAGCCGACGTCGAACAGTTCGTTCTGGATGCGCCGCAGGCTCTCGGCGTACCAGCCGTAGTCCTTGCCGAAGCGGCGCTTGTAGCCGGGGAGATAGCTGCGCACGATGCCGACGGTGGAGTTGAGCTCGTCGATGGCGCCGTAGGCCTCCAGGCGGGCGCTTTCCTTGGGCACGCGGGCGCCGCCGACCAGGGCGGTCAGGCCGCGGTCGCCGCTGCGGGTGTAAATGCGCGTCAGCCGAATCGCCATCTGTCGTAACCTGTCCGCGTAACCTTGTGCCGCAACCTTGTGCGCGTAACCTGTGCGCTCAGGCGGCCGCGCGCTAGAGCCCGGCCTTGCGCCGCAACGCCTGGTAGCTGTTGTCGCCGACCTCGGACGAGACTGGCAACCCCGCGTCGCGCCATCCCGCAACCACGACCTGGCCCGAGGCGTCGCGCGCGCCGCCGAATCCGCCGCGCACGTTGGTGAGGTCGGTGTAGCCGGCCGCCTCCAGCAGCTCGCACGCGCGCTGCGAGCGTCCGCCGGCAAGGCATCCGACCACCAGCTTCTTTCCGTGCGGCAACGTCTTGGCCACCACGTCGGCGAACTCGCCGTTGAGTTCCATCTGGC
>DATLTH010000555.1:0-3306 GCA_035533695.1 Allostellaceae bacterium
GGTGCGGCTGACCTTGCGCCGCGACCTGCGCACGCTGGTTTACGCGGCGATGACCGAGTCGTTTGCGTAGCCCCGGGGGCAATCCGCGCTACGCTTGCCGCGCGTTTTGGCTTAGAACCGGGAGAGGCGCACCGGTCGAGACGCCGGGGCGCGCGTGACCATACCGGGAGGAGAGGTTGCCATGCCGATCTATCAAAAAGGCGACGTTCGCATTCATTACGAAGAGGCCGGCTCCGGCTTCCCGCTGCTGGTCATCCCGGGCGGCGGGCTCAACTCGACGATTGCGAGCCTGGCGACGATCCACCCGTTCAACCCGATGGTCGAGTTCAAGGACGAGTTTCGCGTCATCGCGGCCGATCTGCGCAACGCCAAGGGCGGCCAGTCCACCGGGCCGCTCGAAGCCGACCGTCCGTGGGACGCCTATACCGACGACCATATCGGCCTGATGGACCACCTCGGCATCGACAAGTTCATTGTGCTCGGCTTCTGCATCGGCGGCCCGTTCATCTGGAACCTTCTGAAGCGGGCCGGCGACCGCGTCGTCGCCGCGGTGCCGGTGCAACCCAGCGGCTATCGCCACGAGATGCCGAACCTCTCGTACAACAACATGAAGGGCTGGGGCGCGGAACTGTGCGCGAGCCGGCCGGACATCACGATGGCGCAGGTCGATACCTTCCTGAAAAATATGTACACCGGTGACCGCGCCGACTTCGTCTACACGGTGAGCCGCGATTTCGTCCGCCAGTGCCAGACGCCGATCCTCATCCTGCCGGACGATGTGCCGGGGCACCCCTACGTGGTTGCACTGGAGAGCGCCTACCTCGCGCCAAACGCGCAGGTCAGCCTCTATCCGTGGAAGATGAGCCCGGTCCAGATCCAGATCGCGCTGCGCCACGTCCGCACCTTCCTGCGGGCGAACCGGCCGGCCGCCGCCGTCCGGCCATTGGCCGCTGCCGCCCAGTAACGCTATACCTCCGAGGAAGGAGAAACCCGATGCCGTTCTACGAAAAAGGCGATGTTCGCATTCATTACGAGGAAGCGGGGTCCGGCTTTCCGCTGATGGTCATTCCCGGGGGCGGGCTAAACTCGACGATCGCCGGCCTCGCAGCGACCCACCCGTTCAACCCGCTCGACGAGTTCAAGGGCCAGTACCGCGTCATCGCGGCCGATCTGCGCAACGCCAATGGCGGCCAGTCCTCGGGACCGCTCGCGATCGACCGGCCGTGGGACGCCTATACCGACGACCATCTCGGGCTGATGGACCATCTCGGCGTCGACAAGTTCATCGTGCTCGGCTTCTGCATCGGCGGCCCGTTCATCTGGAACCTGCTGAAATGGGCGCCGGAGCGGGTCGTTGCCGGGGTGCTGACGCAGCCCTCCGGCTATCGCCCGACGATGCCCGACCTGTTCTACCAGAACAACATCAAGGGCTGGGCGCCGCCGCTGTGCGAGCGCCGCCCCGACATCACGATGGAACAGGCCGGCGCGTTCCTGACCAGCATGTATCGCAAGAACGCCGATTTCGTCTTCACCGTGACGCGCGACTTCGTGCGCAGTTGCCGGACGCCGGTCCTTATCCTGCCGGACGACGTCGCGGCGCACCCCTACGCCGTGGCGATGGAAACCGCGCATCTGGCGCCCAACGCGCAGGTCAGCCTCTATCCGTGGAAGGCGAACCCCGAGCAGATCCAGCTGGCCTTGCGCCACATCGGCACCTTCCTGCGGGCCAACGCGCCGGCCGCCGCGGCCCGGCCATTGGCCGCCGCCGCCCAGTAGACCACATGCCGAGGTTGCGGCGCGGCAGCGCACCCGCTCTGCCGCACCGCGCCAATCGACCGGACAGCGCGATCGGGAGACCAGGATGAGCACCGGGCAGCGGCAAATGCATCTCGGCGTGTTCGTGCTCGGCACCGGCAACCATTCGGCCGGCTGGCGTTACGAGGGCGCCGCGACCAGCAACAACGAGCTCCCGGTCATCCAAGAGATCGCGCGGATCGCCGAGCGCGGCAAGTTCGACCTGCTGTTCGTCTCGGACGGACTGGTCATGGACCCGGGCGATCACCCCTCGTTCCTCAACCGCTTCGAGCCGACGACCCTGATATCGGTGCTGAGCGCGGCGACGACGCATATCGGCCTCGGCGCCACGGTCTCGACCAGCTTCAGCGAGCCCTACAACGTCGCCCGCATCTTTTCTTCGATCGACCATATCAGCGGCGGCCGCGCCGCCTGGAACGTGGTCACCAGCTCATTGCCGAAAGCGGCGCTCAATTTCAGCCGCGACAAGCACATGGAGCACGAGCTGCGCTACGAGGTCGCCAACGAGTTCGTCGATGTCGTCACGGGCTTGTGGGATTGCTGGGACGACGGCGCGATCGTTGCCGACAAGGCGACCGGCCGGTTCATCGACCCGACCAAGGTGCGGCCGCTCGGCCACAAGGGCCGCTTCTTCCAAGTCCAGGGGCCGATCAACATGGCGCGCTGCCCGCAGGGGCACCCGGTCATCATCCAGGCCGGCGGCTCACCCTCGGGCCTCGATCTGGCGGCGCGCACCGCCGATGTCGTGTTCTCGGTCGTGCAGGAATTGGACAGCGCCAAGCGGGCCTATGCCGACCTGAAAGGGCGCATGGCGAAATACGGGCGCTCGCCGGAGCAGCTGGCGGTCCTGCCGGGCGTCATGCCGGTCATCGGACGCAGCGAGGACGAGGCGCGCAGCAAGCTGTCATTGCTGCAAAGCTGGCTGAGCCCGACCAACGCGCTCGTGCTGGTCAGCGGCCGCATCGGCTACGACGTGACCGGATATGACCTCGACGGCCCGGTCCCGGCACCGCCCACCGGCGAAACCGGCAGCCAGACCTTCCACAAGGTGTTGGCCGAGGCGGCGCGGCAGCAGAACATGACGTTGCGCGACCTCTACAATTTGACTGCCGCAGCGCGCGGCCATTGGGTCGTCTGCGGCACGCCGACGGCGATCGCCGACACACTCGAAGAGTGGTTTGCCGGCGGGGCGGCCGACGGGTTCAACATCCTGCCGCCGTATTTTCCCGGTGCCTTTGCCGATTTCGTCGATCTCGTGGTGCCGGAATTGCAGCGCCGCGGCCTGTTCCGCCATGACTACCAGGGGACGACATTGCGCGACCATTTCGGCCTCGCGCCCGTGTCCGCCCGGCCGGCGGCGCGGGCCGCGATCGGTGCCGAATGACCTGAGGAAGCCTGCCGATGCCTGATGCGCCGAATTTGCTGATGCTGGTCGGTGCGGCGACGCCGCCGGGCCGGCTCGCCGCTGCGGCCGAGTTTGCCGCGGCGACA
>DATLTH010000556.1:0-2373 GCA_035533695.1 Allostellaceae bacterium
ATGCCGGGTTCGAGGCCGAGCGCGGCGGCGCGCGCGTTCACCCGCGACAGGATGCCATCGTCGTAGGTCGAGCGGGCGTCGCCGATGCGGGCGCTTTCGGCCGACACCGTCGCAGCGGCGATGCCGCGCGCATCGAGCGCCGGCAGGCGCGAGACGCCGGCCTCGTCGATGCCGATCCCGGCGTCGTTGTAGAAGGCGGCACGCACGTCATATTTGAGCGCGGTCTCGGGCTTCCCGCCCAAAAGGCCGCCATGCGAGCCGGTGACGACGATCGCGTCATGGTGCTCGGGGGCGACCAGCGAAGCGGAATCGAGTGCCCACACCGGCGGCCGGTCGCCGACCAGCAGGAAAGCGCCTTCGATCGCCTCGGGTGGGGCGCGCCGCGCCGGCTCCGCGCGCTGCAAGGCCGCGGCGGCCTCGCGGCAGACCATTCCCGGGCGAACGCCGATGGCGGTGGCGAGGGCGTTGGCATGGGTGATGACGCCCCGCCTCAGCATGTCGGCGCCGTCGCCGATCCGCGCCGTGTCGTGCCCGACCGTCGCGGCCGGGACGCTCAGAACCTGCAGATAATCAAGCCCGCCGATGCCGGCGTGGTCGCGGCCGACCCCGGCGTCGTTGAAGATCGCCGCCGCCGCGCCAAGCTTCGCCGCCAGGTAGGCGGCATAGACGCCGCCATGCGAGGCGTTGACGACGACCGCCCCGGCGGCCGCGTCCGGGCCGATCCGGGTGATGCTGTCGGCGGTGACGATCGGGGCGCCGCTTGTAGCCATTTCCGATTCCTGTCATGGCGGGCCCCCGGGTCCGGCCTGCGGCCGGCCCGAGGATAAACTCCGCGACGCAATCCCGCGGAGATTGCTTCGTCACGCTGCGCTCCTCGCAATGAATGCGCCGCTGACGCCGGCGGGGCGCCCTTCAGATTGCGTACAGATGCTCGGGCGAGGGCGCGGCCTGGCCGAGTTCGACGCGCTTTACCGCGGCGATCAGCTTTTCGTGGGTCGGCGCCGCGATCCCGCACTCGCGGCCGCGCTCGACGATGACGCCGTTGATGAAGTCGATCTCGGTGCGCCTTCCCTTCTGCATGTCCTGACCCATCGAGGGGCGCTGCTGCTCGCTGCGCTGCTGCGTGTTGCGCAGCGCCAGCATCAGCGCTTCGACTTCCTCCAGGGCGCCGCGGTCGCCCTCCGAGGCGCGCGCCAGCTTCTCGGCGTCCTGCCCGGCGATGTCTTCGAGCTTGTAGCCCTGCGCCTGGCCGATGCGCACCGCTTCGCCGCCGAGCTTGATGATGACCTGGCGGATGCGGTCGTCCTGGCGCATCGCGTTGCCGCTGAGGCCGCTCGCCGCCGAGACCCCGTTGTGCATGCCGTTGACGCACAGTTTCGACCAGCGCTCGCCCCACAGATTGTCGGTGACCTTGCAGGTGTCGATGGTGCGGATCAGCGCGCCCAGTTCCTCAATGCGGGTGGTCATCCTGCCGTGCACCTCGCCGACCCGGTAGACCTCGTGGCCCGGCGGGTTTTTGGCGCCGGTGCGGCGGATCTTGCCGGGTGCGTAAAGCTCCGCCGAGAGGATCGCGGCGATCGCGCCGACCGTGCGGCCCCAGCCGACGATGCCGGCGATGCGCTCCTCGTTGATGCAGTTCTGCAACGAGACGACATAGCCGGTCGGCGCCAGATATTGCCGGATCATCGTCGCCGCCCATTCGGTGTCGTACGATTTGACCGAGATGAACGCGATGTCGATCGGCCGCTCCTTCGAGAGGTGCTGGAGTTCGGTCAGGTGCAGCATCTTGGGGTGCGCCACGACCGATTCTTGCGGGGTGATGCCCTCGAGCGACAGCCCGTCGCGGCGGATCGCCTCGACATGCTCGGGCCACGGATCGACGATCGTCACGTCGAACCCGTTATGCGCGAGGTTGCCGCCGGTATACCCACCGATCGCCCCGGCCCCAACGACGACAATGCGCTTGTCCGCCATGTTCCCACTCCGCTGCCCGCCCGCGCCGCGACCTTAGGGTCCGTTCGGTCCGGATGCAATCGGCCCGCTCAATCCGTGGGCACACCGTGACCGATCGACCGCCGCCTACGCCGAAATCTACTGACCGGCGCTGAGCAGCAGATCCTCCTCGGGGGATTGCCGCTTTGCTGCCTGGAGGTTCATCGCCGGCTTGAAGAACCGATAGCACTGGCGCCCGTGTTCCTTGGCCTGGTACAGCGCGATGTCCGCGTTCTTGACGAGCGTCTCCGCATCCAGGCCGTCTTCGGGATAGAGGCTGATGCCGATGCTTGTGGTGACGCAAACCTCGTGTTCGCCGATGGCATGAGGCTCCGCCACCGCGTGCAGCATTTTTTCCGCGATCACGGCGGCATCTTCCGG
>DATLTH010000557.1:0-3585 GCA_035533695.1 Allostellaceae bacterium
GCCAGATGCAGGACCATATCGCGCTCTCCGTCGCCGATCTCGACGCCTGGACCGCCAAGCTGAAAAGCGAGGGGGTCACCTTTCTCGACGGCCCCTACAAGCTCGGCGACGCAAGGGCGGTGATGATCGAAGGCCCGAGCCGCGAGGGCATCGAACTGGTCGAGGTGAAGTAAGTACCTGCCGATCGATGACCGCTTCGGGCTGCGACACCGGCGCCGCAGACTGCCGAACCGCCGCCACAGTTGCTTGACACAATCCTTCGGGCGGCGCAGAGAGCCGCTTCGGGGGATGGGGGATGATGCCGATATGCCCGGCGGTCGGCGCCGGCGGCGATGCCTGAGCGGCACCTGCGCGTCGATCCCGACGAGCGGCCGCGCGGCGTTGCGCGCCGTCCGCAGCGCCCGGGGCGCCCGGGGCGCCCGGGGCGCAACCGCGGCGGCAAGCGGAAGCGGCGTCCGGTCTTCGGCCGCCTGGCAAAATTCGGCCTCCTGGTGTTTCTGTGGAGCGTCATCGTCGGTGGCAGCGCCCTCGCCTATTTCGCCCTGACCCTTCCCGACACCAGCCAACTCGCCGTCGCCGAGCGCCGGCCGAACATCACGATCCTCGCCGCCGACGGCAGCACCATCGCCAGCTTCGGCGATCTGTTCGGGCGGCCATTGACGCTGGGCGAGATGTCGCCGTTTCTGCCGCAGGCGGTGATCGCCACCGAGGACCGGCGCTTCTACAGCCATTTCGGCATCGATCCCATCGGGATGGCGCGTGCCGCGCTGACCGATCTGCGCGCCGGCCATATCGTCCAGGGCGGCAGCACGATCACCCAGCAGCTCGCCAAGATCGTCTTTCTGACGCCGGAGCGCAGCTTTGCCCGCAAGATCCGCGAAACCCTGCTGGCGTTGTGGCTGGAGCACCAGTTCAGCAAAAAGCAGATCCTCGAAATCTACCTCAACCGGGTCTATCTCGGCGACGGCGCCTATGGGGTCGATGCGGCGGCGCACCGCTATTTCGGCACATCGGCCGGCAAGCTCACGCTGTTCGAGAGCGCGGTCATCGCCGGCCTGTTGAAGGCGCCGACCCGGTTCAGCCCGGCGCGCGACCGCAAGGCGGCGGACGGGCGCGCCGCGCAGGTGCTCGACAACATGGTGGACGCGGGGTTCATCACCGCGGCTGAAGCGGGCATCGCGAAGCGGCAGGGCTTCGCGGCCGCCGCTTCCAGCCGCCCCGGCTCGCGCTATTTCGCCGACTGGGTCGCCGACCAGATCCGCGATTTCGCCGGCACCGGCAGCCGCGACCTGATTGTGCGCACGACGCTCGACCCGCGCCTGCAGGCCGCCGCCGAGGCGGCGGTTACCGGCACCCTGGCGCGTTATGGGGCGAAGGACCGGGTCCACCAGGGCGCCCTCGTTGCGCTGTCGCTCGACGGCGCGGTCCGGGCGATGGTCGGTGGCCGCGATTACGGGCAGAGCCAGTTCAACCGCGCGACCCAGGCCCAGCGCCAACCCGGTTCGGCGTTCAAGCCGTTCGTCTATCTCGCCGGCCTCGAAGCCGGGCTGCGCCCGACCGACCGCCTCGTTGACCGGCCGATCCAGATCGGCAACTGGCGTCCGCACGATTACCTCGAGCGCTACCAGGGCGAGATGAGCCTCGCCGAGGGGCTGGCCCAGTCAATCAACACGATCGCCGTCCAGGTCGCCGAGCGGGCCGGGATCGGGCATGTCATCGCGACCGCCAACCGGCTCGGCATCACCTCCGAACTGGCGTCCGACGCCTCGATCGCGCTCGGCACCAGCGAAGTGAACCTCCTGGAACTGGTCTCGGCCTATGCGCCCTTCGCCAATGGCGGGACCGGGGTTCTGGCCTACGGCATCAGCGACATAAGCGACAGCGACGGCAGGACCATCTACCGCCGCGGCGGGTCGGGGCCGGGGCCGGTGATCGAGCCGCAATATGTCGGCATGATGAACGACATGCTGGCGGGCGTCATCACCCACGGCACCGGCAGAGCGGCGGCATTGCCGCGCCCGGCCGCCGGCAAGACCGGCACGACGCAGGACTACCGCGATGCGTGGTTCATCGGCTACACCGCCCAACTGGTGGCCGGCGTGTGGTTCGGCAACGACGACGACACGCCGATGAACAAGGTCACGGGCGGCTCATTGCCGGCCGCCGCCTGGCATCAGTTCATGCTCGCTTCCACCCAGGGGATGCCGGTGCGGCCGCTGCCGATGCCGATGCCGGCACCAAGCCCGGGGTCAAGCCCCGCAGCGCCACCCTCCGACGCGGCGTCGCCGATTGACCGGCTGCTCGGCGCGCTGACCGCTGCGCCGGCGGAGCCCGCCTCCCCACTATCGAGCCGGTGAGCGACCGCGGGTCGAGCCGCGGCCTCAGTTGCCGCCCGATCCGCCGCCGTGTTTGGCTTTTTCGCTCCGGCCTATGCGGACGAAAATCGGCGTAACCCTAGGGCGCCGGGGTACTTTCTGGCGGGCCAACGTCGATGACGGCCCAGTGGATATCGGGCCCCCGCGCCAGCATCTCATGGAAGCGCGTCCGCAGCCCGGTTCGTTGCCCCAGCGCTTCCGACAAGGCGGCACGGTCGGTCGGCTCGGCGCCGAGCGTCGCAGCCGCCGTGTCCCAATAGTTCACCACGAGCCGCCAGCGCGGCGCACACAACCGCGCGACCAGCGGCAGCATGTCGATCGCTGCCGCGTGGGCCAGGGCTTTCGGTTGATCCGCGACTACCAAATCATAGCCGCCCGACTCGTCCGCCGCGAGGAATTCACGATAGTCGGCGCATACATAGCGCCAGTGCGGCGGATAAATGCGCCGCATCGCAGCGATGCCCGACGCATGCAGGTCGACTAAGGTTACCGTCTGCGGTTTGGCATCATGGATGTAGATCACGTCCGACCGACCGCAAAACAGAGAGCAGAACAGACATAGGACACGTTTGTGCCGCTGCACCGCCTCTACGGGAAACATCACCCGATGCTGCCTTAGATCAGCCAGGGTGGGCAGGTCGGCGTCGCTCGGCTCTATGTCGGCGCGCCAAAGCGCATGAAGCTTATCGAGATCAAAGGCCATTGCGGCCTGATCTTAGAAGCAAACAGGGGATCTCGGGAAGCCCCCTTCCGCTGCTGGCCGCCGTCGTCCCGTTGACTTTGGCACCGGTGGCGGCTCCGTCCTGTCTATAGTGAGACACCGCCACGAGGGGTCCGTGAATGGAGCCTGTACCCGGCCGTCGCGGCAAGCGGTCAAGCGCGATCGTCAGAGTGCATTGGCCGATCCGGACGGAATTACCGCCCATTGACACCCCTCGAAGCTCCTGCATACGATCGATGTCGCTTTTACAGGTGCCGCCCGGGGCCGTCGCCGCGCTCTACGCGGCCGCCGCTTCGGTGCACAGCATCATCGACGGATACTTTTTATCCTATCGATGGACAGTCCAATCGGAACCGCGGACCATCGAAGCATTCCTTACGAAAGCGGTGGATACGCTGCGTCCCGGACACTGACCGCGCGCCTGCCGTCGTCTCGAGTGGCAGCGGCCAACGTCAGCCGGCCGATGGCGGTTCTGGCCTCGCAGGGACA
>DATLTH010000558.1:0-8115 GCA_035533695.1 Allostellaceae bacterium
AAGGCGGCGGCGCGGCGCGCCCCGCTTCCGGCCGCGAAGCGTGGTAGGCCGCTCCCGGATCCGCTGTCTTTGGGGGGGGAAAGCCAAATCCGGTAGCCCTGTCGGGGATGGTTTGGTGTAATCTCCCGGCCGTCCGCAGAACGGATGGGCGCGGAGTTGATGAACGCCGGTCTCAAGTATCGTCGCGTCCTGCTTAAGGTGTCGGGCGAAGCGCTGATGGGCGAGCGCGACTACGGGCTGGAGCCCGCCATGGTGGCGCGGATCGCCGGCGAGATCGCCTCGGTCCACGAGCTCGGCGTCGAATTGTGCCTGGTGATCGGCGGCGGCAACATTTTCCGCGGGATATCGGGCGCCGCGGCCGGCATGGAGCGCGCCTCGGCCGACTATATGGGCATGCTGGCGACGGTCATAAATTCGCTGGCGATGCAGAACGTATTGGAACGCCACGGCATCCCCACGCGGGTGCAGTCGGCAATCTCGATGCAGACGGTGTGCGAGCCCTACATCCGGCGCCGGGCCGCGCGCCATCTGGAAAAGGGCCGGGTGGTGATTTTCGCCGCCGGCACCGGCAACCCCTATTTCACCACCGATACGGCGGCGGCGTTGCGCGCCTCGGAAATGGGGTGCGACGCCTTGTTGAAGGCGACCAAGGTCGATGGCGTCTACGATGCCGACCCCTTTGAGGTGCCGGGCGCCCGCCGCTTCGAGCGGCTCGGCTATCACGAGGTGCTGACCCGCGACCTGCAGGTGATGGACGCTTCGGCCATCTCGCTGGCGCGGGAAAACCGCATTCCGATCCTGGTCTTTTCGATTTTCGAGGATGGCGGGTTCGCGCAGGTCGTTCAGGGCAAGGGGCGGTTTACGATTATCGAGGACGTTTCATAATCTACGGCAGGGAAGCGAGACGCGCGAGGGACGCAGAGGCCATGGCGCAAGACGAACTCTTGAAGGATCTCCGCCGCCGCATGGACGGCGCAATCGACGTGCTGCGCAAGGAATTCGGCGGGCTGCGCACCGGCCGGGCGTCGGCCAGCCTGTTGGAGCCGGTCCAGGTCCCCGCCTACGGCAACACCGTGCCGCTCAACCAGGTCGCCAGCATCAATGTGCCGGAGCCGCGGATGATCAGTGTCCAGGTGTGGGACCGCGGCCTCGCCAAGGCGGTCGACAAGGCGATCCGCGAAGCCGGGCTCGGCCTCAACCCGCAGACCGAGGGGCAGACGATCCGCGTGCCGATCCCCGAACTCAACGCCGAGCGGCGCCGCGAACTGACCAAGGTCGCCGCCAAGTACGCCGAAGATGCGCGCGTCGCCGTGCGCAATGTGCGACGCGACGGGATCGAGGCATTGCGCCGCCTCGAAAAGGATAGCGAGATTTCGCAGGACGAGCAGCGCAAGGTGCAGAGCGACATCCAGCACCTGACCGACGACCACATCAAGCGGATCGACGAGACGCTGGCACAGAAGGACAAGGAAATCCTCCAGATCTGATGAGTTCCGCCATCGCCCCGCCGCGCGGCCTGCCGCGGCACATCGCGATCATCATGGACGGCAACGGCCGCTGGGCGAAAGCCCACGGCCTGCCCCGCATCGCCGGCCATCGGCGCGGCGCGGACGCGGTTCGCCGCACGCTGACGGCGGCGACCGAGATCGGCATTCCCTATCTGACCCTGTTCGGCTTCTCGTCGGAAAACTGGAAGCGCCCGCTCGCCGAAGTCGACGATCTGATGGGCCTGTTGCGCCACTATCTGCGCGGCGAGATCGCCGAACTGCACAAGAACGGCGTGCGTCTCAGGGTCATCGGCGAACTCGACCGGCTTTCCACCGATATCGTGACGCTGATCGCCAACGCCGAGGCGCTGACCCGCGACAACCGCGCGATCAACCTGACGATCGCCCTCTCGTATGGCGGCCGCGCCGAGATCGCCGCCGCGACGCGGACCATCGCCGCCAAGGTGGCCGCCGGAGAGATCGCCCTCGAGGCGGTCGGCGAAGCGTTGATCGCCGGCCATCTGCTCACCGCCGACCTGCCCGATCCCGACCTGTTGATCCGCACCAGCGGCGAGCAGCGCATCAGCAATTTCCTGTTGTGGCAATGCGCCTACGCCGAACTGGTCTTCACCAAGACATTGTGGCCGGATTTCGGGCGGGACGACCTCGCAGCGGCGATCGCCGATTATTGCGGTCGCGAACGCCGCTACGGGGCCTCGTTTGGCTCGCGCTGACCTCGTCGCGGTCATTGTCATTCCGGGGGCCGAGCGCAGCGAGGCAACCCGGAATCCAAGAACACCGGCCTCTGGAATATGGCTTCCGGGTTGGCCGCTGCGCGGCCCCCCGGAATGACAACTCCTCCTCAGGTGCAGCCGGCCGGCAGCAACACGTTGCGCCTTCGCATCCTCTCCGCGCTGGTTCTGGCGCCGCTGGCGGTTGCCGTCGCCTGGTTCGGGTCGCCCTGGCTGCCGCTCTTGACCGCGGTGGCCGGCGCGGTGATGGCCTGGGAATGGGCCCTTCTGTGCCATGCCGGCCGGCTCGGGGCGAGCGGCGTCGTGCTGATCGCGACCGTGCTGGCAGCGATCGCCGGCGCGGCGGTCGGCAGCCTGATGCCGGCGATCGCGGTGAGCCTCGGCGGTGCCGCCCTGGTCTGGCTGACCGCGCGGCATGAGGCGGGCGGCGATTCATTTTGGCTCGCATTGGGCGCGCTATGGGTCGCGCTGCCCTGCGTGCTGCTGCTCTGGCTCGCGCGCTATGAAGGAGCCGGGCGCTCGACCGTATTGTGGATCTTCGCTGTCGTCTGGGCCACCGATATCGGGGCCTATATGGCCGGAAGGTGGCTTGGCGGGCCTCGCCTCGCACCGCGCTGGAGCCCGCGCAAGACCTGGGCGGGGCTGATCGGCGGCATCGTGTGCGCCGCGCTGGCCGGCTGGGGCACCGCTGGGGCATTGGGCATTTCGCCGATGCTGCCCCTGGTGCTGGTCAGCGCGGGACTTGCGATTGTCGAGCAGTTCGGCGATCTTGCCGAGTCGGTGGCGAAAAGAAGGTTCGGCGTGAAGGACTCGAGCGGCCTCATTCCCGGACATGGCGGTCTTCTCGACCGGCTCGACGGCCTCCTCGCCGTGATCCCGGCGGTGGCATTACTGACTCTCTTTGGCGGCGGCAGCGTGCTCACATGGCAATGACCGAGCGACCGCGGCGCGTCACGATCCTCGGCTCGACCGGGTCGATCGGACAAAGCACAGTCGATTTGTTGTTGCGCAACCGCGACGCCTTCACCGTCGAGGCGCTGACCGCCAACCGCAACGCGGCCTTGCTGGCCGAGCAGGCGAAAGCGCTCGGCGCCCGCTTTGCCGCGGTCGCCGATCCTGCCGACTATCCCGCCCTCAAGGAGGCATTGTCGGGTGCCCGGATCGAGGCCGCGTGCGGACGCGCCGCCCTCGTCGAGGCGGTCGAACGGCCGGCCGACTGGGTGATGGCCGGCATCGTCGGCGCCGCCGGGCTCGAACCGACCCTGGCGGCGGTGCGGCAGGGGCGCATCGTCGCCTTCGCCAACAAGGAAGTGCTGGTGTGCGCGGGCAGCCTGTTCATGCGCGAGGTGGCGGCGCACGGCGCGACCCTGCTGCCGGTCGATAGCGAGCACAACGCGATCTGGCAATGCTTTGATTTCGAGCGGGTGGAAGGGATCGAGAAGATCACGCTGACCTGCAGCGGCGGGCCGTTCCGCGAACGCAACATCGCCGAGATGCGCGACGTGACGGTGGCGCAGGCGGTCGCGCACCCGACCTGGAACATGGGCGCGAAGATTTCCGTCGACTCGGCGACCCTGATGAACAAGGGCCTCGAATTGATCGAGGCGCATTACCTGTTTCAACTGGCCCCCGAGCGCATCGACATCGTCGTCCACCCGCAATCGATCGTGCACGGTCTCGTCACCTATTGCGACGGCTCGGTGCTGGCGCATCTGGGCTCGCCCGACATGCGCACCCCGATCGCCTACGCGCTCGGCTGGCCGGGGCGCGCCACCGCGCCGACCAAGCGGCTCGACCTGGCCGAGATCGGCCGGCTCACCTTCGAGGCGCCCGACCCGGAGCGCTTCCCGGCACTGCGCCTCGCGCGCGAGGCGCTCGACCGCGGCGCCGCCGGCCCGACCGTGCTCAATGCAGCGAACGAGACCGCGGTCCACGCCTTTCTGGCGGGCGAGATCGGCTTTCTCGACATCGCCGCGACGGTCGAGCGAACGCTGGAGGCATTGCCCGGCGGCGATCTTGATTCGCTCGACGATGTCTACAATCTCGATAGGATGGCCCGCGAGACCGCGGCAAAAATGCTCGGCCGGCGTGGACGATTGCCCGCCGCCCAATCGACGGATAGACGATGAGCCATATAATACCGCTCCTCCACGGCGGATTTTTTTACGTCGGCGGGTTCGTGCTGGTCTTGACCGTTCTCGTGTTTGTTCACGAGCTCGGTCATTATTTGATTGCCCGGCGCAACGGGGTCAGGATCGAAGTCTTTTCGATCGGCTTCGGCCCCGAGCTGTTCGGTTGGTTTGACCGTACCGGCACCCGCTGGAAGTTCAGCGTCATTCCGCTCGGCGGCTACGTCAAGATGTTCGGCGACAGCGATGCGACCTCGGGCCTTCCGATGGCGGGGCTCGGGCAACTGAGCGAAGCCGAGCGGCAGACCTCGTTCCCGTGCAAGCGGCTCGGGCAGCGCGCCGCGATCGTCGCCGGCGGCCCGCTCGCCAACTTCGTCTTCGCCATCGTCGTGCTGGCGCTGCTGTTCATGACCTACGGCCAGCCTTTCACGCCCGCGACGGTCGGTCAGGTTATGCCGGACAGCGCCGCCGCAGCGGGCGGCATGCAGCCGGGCGACGCCATCGTCAGCATCAACGGGCAGGCGATCCAGCGGTTCGAGGATTTGCAGCAGCTGGTACGGGTCAGCCCGAACGTGCCGATGACGATCGTCGTCAGGCGCGACGGCTCGCTCGCCACGCTGCATGTCACGCCGCACCTCGTCGAGGAGACCAGCCGGCTCGGCCATCATCAGATCGGTCAGCTCGGCATTCGCGGTGGCGTCACGCAGTACATCAGGCGCAATCCGGCGAGTGCCGTGGTGCGCGCGGTCGGGGAGACCTGGAACCTCTCGGCGACAACGCTCGATGCCATGTGGCAAATGGTCATCGGCAAGCGCACAACCGACGAGCTGGGCGGACCGCTGCGCATTGCCCAACTCTCCGGCGAGGTGGCTGAGGGCGGGATCGTGCCGCTGCTGTGGTTTATGGCGGTGCTGTCGGTCAATCTCGGGCTGATCAACCTGTTCCCGGTGCCGGTGCTTGACGGCGGCCACCTGCTGTTCTATGCGGCTGAGGCGATCCGCGGCAAGCCATTGGGGCAGCGCGCGCAGGAATACGGCTTTCGCCTGGGATTGGCGCTCGTCCTGACGCTGATGGTGTTTGCCACCTGGAACGATCTTGTCCATCTTCGGACGTCCATCTTCGGCTCGTAGGGCTTCGGCTCGTAGGGCTTCGGCTCGTAGGGTTTGTAAAAGTTTTCCTGACCTGACACGATCCGTCAGGGGCAGTGCAAAGATCGGGGTGGGGGTTTGGGTCCGAAGCGCGTCATCGTTCACTGGCTGGCGGTGCTGGCTGCCGCCGTTGTTGCGGCAACCGCCGGACCGTCGGCAGCGACCGCCCAGCAACGCCCGCAGCAACACCCGAGCCAGCAGCAAGCGGCCACGGCAGCGGCCGGTCGGATCGCCGATATCCGGATCGAGGGCATCCGGCGCATCGAACCCGAGACCGTGCGCTCCTACCTGCTGGTCCAGCCGGGCGACCCGTGGGATCCCGAACGCGTCGACGGCTCGCTGAAGGCGCTGTTCGCGACCGGGCTGTTCGCCGATGTGAAGCTGGTTCGCGAGGGCAACGTTCTGGTCGTCAAGGTGGTCGAAAACCCGATCATCAACCGCATTGCCTTCGAGGGAAATTCAAAGCTCTCCGACAAGGACCTCAACAGCGAAATCCAGCTGCGTCCGCGCGTCGTCTACACCCGCACGCGGGTGCAGAACGACGTGCGCCGGATCCTCCAGCTCTATCGCCGCCGCGGCCATTTCGCTGCGACGGTCGATCCCAAGGTCATCCAGCTGTCCGAAAACCGGGTCGATCTGGTATTCGAGATCAACGAGGGCGCCTCGACCGGCGTGCGCAGCATCAATTTCGTCGGCAACCGCGTCTTCAGCGACAGCACCTTGCGCGGCGTCATCGCGACCAAGGAGAGCCGCTGGTACCGCTTTTTGTCGACATCGGACACCTACGACCCGGATCGGCTGACCTACGATCGCGAGCTGCTTCGCAAATATTACCTGAGCCAGGGCTACGCCGATTTCCGCGTGGTCTCGGCGATCGCCGAACTGACCCCCGATCGCGACGGCTTCGTCATCACCTTCACCGTCGACGAGGGCGAGCGCTATCGCTTCGGCAAGGTCGATGTCGACATCAAGCTCAAAGACCTGCCGCGCGCCGCGGTATTGCCGTTGCTGACCGTGCAGTCCGGCGATTGGTACGACGGTTCGGCGGTCGAGCATTCGATCGCCGTGCTGACGGACGCGCTCGGCAACCGCGGCTATGCGTTCGTCGAGGTCAAGCCCGAGATTACCCGCCATCGGAAAAAGCGCACCCTCGACATCGTCTTCCACGTCGAGGAGGGGCCTCGGGTTTATGTCGAGCGGATCGACATCAACGGCAACGTGCGCACGCTCGACAAGGTGATACGCCGCGAATTTCGTCTGGTCGAAGGCGATGCCTTCAACACCAACAAGATGGAGCGCTCAAAGGAGCGCATCAAAAATCTCGGCTTCTTCAAGAAGGTCGATGTCACGAACAGCCCGGGCTCGGCGCCCGACCGAACCATCGTGACGGTCGAGGTCGAAGAGCAATCGACGGGTGAACTGTCGCTTGGCCTGGGTTTCTCGACATCGGACGGCCCGCTCGCCGATATCTCCGTCCATGAAAGCAATTTCCGCGGCCGCGGCCAGGATGTGCGGATCGGCACGGTGGTCTCCTTCCGCTCGCAGCAGGTCGACCTCAGCTTTACCGAGCCCTATTTCCTCGACAAGAACCTCGCCGCCGGGTTTGACCTGTTCGAGGTCAAGACCGATCCGACAGCGAATTTTTTCACCGGGGTTTCTCCGGTCTTCCAGCAGTTCTCTTATGGCGGCGCGCTGCGCGCCGGCTATCAGATAGCGCCGAACCTGCGCCAGACGTGGAAATACACGGCCCGCTCGGATGACATCACCAACGTCACCAGCGACGCCTCGCTGTTTATTCAGCTGCAGCAGGGGACCCACCTGACCTCCGGGATCGGCCAGGTTCTGCTCTACGACCGGCGCGACAATCGCCTCGATCCGACCGATGGCTACTTCGCCTCGATCGGCAATGATTTCGCCGGCGCCGGCTTCGGCGTTAAATATATCCGCAACAAGATCAATTTTGGTTATTACTACTCAGTCGTGCCGGAATGGGTGCTCAGCTTAACCGGCGAGGCGGGCGACATTGTGGGTTGGGGCGGGCAGAAAGTCCTGTTGCAGGACCGCTTTTTCGTCGGCGGCGACAATCTGCGCGGCTTCGAAGCGGCCGGCATCGGGCCGCGCGATACGGTGTCGGGCGACGCGCTCGGCGGCAACAAATACTATGTCGGCTCCGTGGCGCTCGGCGTTCCCCTCGGCCTGCCGAAGGAACTCGGCATCACCGGACGGGTGTTCAGCGATTTCGGTTCCCTGTGGTCGAACGATCAGAAGAATCTGGTGCTCTCCTCCACCCAACTCGCCGCGAACAACGGCGTGCAACCACATATCGTCGACTCGACTGCGCTCCGCGTTACTGCCGGCGTCGGCGTCTCCTGGAAATCGCCGGTTGGCCCGGTGCGCCTTGACCTGGCGCTGCCGATAATGAAACAGCCATTCGACAAGACCCAGTTCTTCCATGTCAGTTTCGGTACGAGGTTCTGATGTCGGTAACACGTGCGGGGTTGGCCTCGCTGGTTGTGCTCTTCGGGTTGGCGGGAATTGCGGGCTCCGCTCAGGCTCAGCAGAAGGCTCCCGCCCCCGCTGCGACCCCCCCACCAGCCGC
>DATLTH010000559.1:0-2987 GCA_035533695.1 Allostellaceae bacterium
CGAAAGGATCACCAGCATGCTCAAGATCTACGGCATTCCGCGCTCGCGCGCGTTTCGCACGCTGTGGATGGCGAAGGAACTGGGGCTCGAATACGAGAACGTGCCGATCGACATGAACAAGGGCGAAACCCGCACCCACGAATATCTTGCGATCAACCCGAACGGCCACGTCCCGGCGATCGACGACGACGGCTTTATCCTGACGGAGTCGATGGCGATCAACCTCTATCTGGCAAAGAAATACAGCCGCGGCAGCCTCTACCCGATCCGCTTCGAGGACGAGGCGCGGGCCTGGCAATGGAGCTTCTGGGGGATGACCGAGGTCGAGCGCCCGGTGCTGACCGCGATGATCCACCGGGCGCTGTTGCCCGAGGACAAGCGCGACGCGGCGCTCGCCGACCAAAGCGAACACGAGCTTGGACGGCCGCTGATGGTGCTCGACGCGGCGTGCGCCGCCTCGCCCTACCTGCTCGGCGAGCATTTCAGCGTCGCCGACCTCAACGTCGCGAGCATCCTGTCGTGGGCGCGCCCGGCGCGGATCGACTTCAGCAAGGTCCCCAAGGCCGCCGACTGGCTGAAGCGCTGCGCCGAGCGGCCAGCCGCGCGCGCCGCCCGCGACCTGCAGCGCTAGGGCCTATGCGCGACCGCGCCGCGCTCAACCTGCTGCTGGTCGTTCTGGCCGCCGCGCCGCTCGTCCTGGCGGTCGCCGATTTTGTGCTGGCGCAGGGCAACCGCGCGCTGCAGGCCGAGGTCGCGCGCCGTCAGCACGCGATCGTCGAGGGCGGCCAGCTCGCCCGCCTCGACCAGCTGCTGATCCGCGAGATGGCCGCAATCGCGATCAAGGACAAAGACAGCAAGTTGCGCGACCTGTTGAGCCGGAACGGCGTCACGATCAAGGTCGCTCCGCCACCCGCCTCCGGGAACGGCAGAGGCGGATGAGCGAATGGCCGGGCCGGCATGACAACGCGCCAGGCAGGCGGGGCGGCTCTGGTACTGGTCGTCATCTCGCTGTTTTTGATGGCGCTATTCCGCACGGTCGAGCTGGTCGAGGAGCGGCAGAGCCTCCACGGATTGCACGACCTTCAGGAAAATCCTCTGCGCCAGGCGGCGACGGTGAGGGGTCGGTTCGATGCCCTGGCGAACGGGGTCGTGACCTTGTCCGCGGGAGGCGATGCGGGCGCCCGGCTGGTGGTCGAGGCGATGCGTCGCCAGGGTGTCGTCCTGGCCGCAAAAAAGCCGTGAGTGCGCTGGGGCGCTATCCTTTGGCTACCTGATGGCCGGCGAGGTGTTCGAGCACGCGCACGAGGCCCGAATGGTCCCAGCCCTTGCCGCCCAACGCGGCGGCGGCGTTGAAAAGTTCCTGCGTCGTCGCGGTGTTGGGCAATGACAGGTTGAGCGCCCGCGCGCCCGACAAGGCGAGGCTCAAATCCTTCTGATGCAATTCGATGCGGAAGCCGGGGTCGAAGGTGCGCTTGATCATCCGTTCGCCGTGCACTTCGAGGATGCGCGAGGAGGCGAACCCGCCCATCAGCGCTTCGCGCACCTTGGCCGGGTCGGCGCCGGCCTTCGAGGCGAACAGCAGCGCCTCGCCCACCGCCTCGATGGTCAAGGCGACGATGATCTGATTGGCGACCTTGGTGGTCTGCCCGGCGCCGATATCGCCGACCAATGTGATGTTCTTGCCCATCAGCTCGAACAGCGGCTTGACCCGGTCGAAGGCGCTCTGCGTGCCGCCGACCATGATCGTCAGCGAGGCCGCCTTGGCGCCGACCTCGCCGCCCGACACAGGCGCGTCGAGATAGTCGCAGCCCTTCTCGACGATCTTGGCAGCGAACGCCTTGGTTTCGATCGGCGAGATCGAGCTCATGTCAATAACGGTCTTGCCGCGCGAGAGGCCGGCGGCGATGCCGTCGGGGCTGAACAGCACATCCGCCACGTCCGGTGTGTCGGGCACCATGATGATGACGGTTTCGGCCTGCTCGGCGACGGATTTGAGGGTGTCGCAGACGCTCGCGCCGTCGCGGATTTCCGGCGGCACCGTGCGCTTGCCGTAAACAAACAGCTTGTGCCCGGCCTTCATCAGATTGTTGGCCATGGGCCGCCCCATGATGCCGAGGCCGACGAATCCGATCTGCATGAATCCTCTCCGGTGGTTGGCTGGCTGCCCGTCCGCGGGGCGCGGCGCGATGGCCGATAAGAGTGAATAGCCCGTCCGGTTGCGTGATGCTAGCGTCGCTCGGTCGAGGCGGGAGAGGTTCGATGCTGCGCGCACTTTCGCTGATGCTTATGGTTCTTGTCGCGGTGCCGGCCGCGGCGCAGGAATACCGCTCGAAGGACCTGGCCGATGCCGCCGCCGACTACCGCAAGGACCTGATCGGCAGCATTCCCGCCGCCCAGAAGCAGCCGGCGCTGATCCCCCGGCTGCGCCGCGACGCGGACGAGGAATATCGCGCCAAGCGCTACCCGCAGGCGATCGACGATCTTTCGCGCGCGATCGCCTACGGCGCCGATGACGGGCTCGTCTGGCTGCGCCTCGCCCAGGCCCTGGACGGCGCCAAGAACGAGCATGTCCAGGCCGCCGCCTATAACGCCTATGTCAAGTCGAGCGATCCGGCCGAGCGCGGCAACGCCCTGTTTCTGATCGGCGGCGACTTCGACCGCCACGACAAACAAAAGGACGCGCTCGCCGCGCTTCAGGCCGGCCTCGCGTTGACCCCCTCCCCGGCCGTCGCCGAGCGGATCGAGCAGTTGAAGCGCCTCGTCGCGTTTCGCGTCACCAAGGTCGAAATCACCTCGGAAGCCGATTCGCCGCGCGCCTGCCTGCGCTTCAACGAGACGATCGGAAGCCGGGCCGATTTGTCC
Source organism: Allostellaceae bacterium (assembly GCA_035533695.1). Classification (GTDB taxonomy): domain Bacteria; phylum Pseudomonadota; class Alphaproteobacteria; order ATCC43930; family CGMCC-115725; genus DATARH01. The sequence continues at coordinate 2,863 of DATLTH010000559.1, forward strand.
TACGGCGAGTTCGTGCGCACGACCCCCGATCCCGGCGGCATCGTCACGGCGCGCGGCGACACGCTGTGCGTCGACGGGCTGAAGCACGGCGAGATCTACGACATCAAAATCCTCGCCGGCCTGCC